>NZ_CAWNWY010000015.1:0-32757 GCF_963878365.1 Photorhabdus sp. HUG-39
CCTGAAAAGTCCGGAATTCCTGACGTCTGCCATTTTCCTGAAAAAACCGGAGCGGATAGAAGCGCTGTTAATGGTGATGACATGTTGTCTCATGGTTTATGCGGCGCTGGAGCATAAAATTCGCCACGAATTGAAACAAAATGTGCCGTTTTTCCCCGATATGAAGAACAAACCGACACAATCCCCCACCGCACGTTGGGTGTTTCTGGCCTTTGAAGGGATCAGCACCTTTGAATTTCAAGAACATAAAATGGTGACAGGAATGCAATCTTACCACCATGAGCTTTTGAATTTATTAGGCGCACAATATAAAGCGGTTTATTCCTGAATTAGGTGCGGAATGAAGGATGATTTATTGAATTAATATATAAATTATTAACATCCAACAACATACCACAATCACTACCTTTAATTATTCTATTTATAAATTCAATTTCTGACAAATCAGACAAAGGCATTTCATAATAATAAGTAATATTTTCAATAATAAACCTATCACTAACTTGTGATTTTATTTTATTTATTTTTTCTATTATTTTGCATGCATTTTCAATTGAGAATTGTATTGGCATTAAATGCCCAACCTCAATATCTCCGTGCCGTGTCGCTGATAAATGATCACTATACCATTTGGGTTTTTTATCATTAACAACCTGCTTTAATTTATTTATATACTCACTATCCAAGCTCTCCTCGCTTCCCAATGACATATCAAGACCATGATATATAATTGGTACCTCGTTACAGCATTTTTCTAAATAAGCGTCTTCCTTATCCCAAAAAAATTTTTCGGAGTGTACTTCAAGAACATCAATATGTTGAATATTTTTATAAATTTCTTTCGAAAAAGATGACTTATAGTTAACACCAATACCAAGCTTTTCATATTTACTCATTGAGAATATCCTTAGCACTAAGAAAGATTAAACCATTTGAATTTAGCATCTTAAGAGAAGATATGAAGGTATCCTTGTCGATATCATAACATTCATTCACTTCATTAAATATATTACTAGCTAATATTACATTCTTACACGACAAGATAATATGACAGATAACATCACCTATCATACATGAGATAATTTCTCTGGATTTGTTTTTCTTATAAAACATAATATTACTTTCTCTTTCCATTAAGTTTTCTTTCAAAATACTAGGAGGTTCTCCCTTATGAAGAAGATCTAGTAATACACTAATGTTTTTAGTAAATTTTTTCACTCTCACTGTTGGATGAGAAATAACAAACACTTTTTCCAGCGGGGCTATGTCAATCTTTGGTGTATAATCTATCCAATTATCATTCGTATTTTGAAGATTAATTATAAGGCTGTTCTTTTCTTTCTCATATAATGCAATTAGTTTTAGTACATCATCTCCAGTTGAGTCGATTATGAAACTACAAAAAACTTCAGATTCGATAACAGGATTCCTTTTAACTTCATTATTAAAAGGAAGGCTATTTAAATATTTTTCGAATTCTAACTCAAACTTCTCTTCACCTAAATATTTATATACATTGGTAAGTGCTGCTTTCAAACCACCCATTCTCTTTATTTTTTGCAAAATAGACGAACTAACAAATCTTCCGCCATTTTTTTTAAAAAAATCAATTAATACTTCTCTGCTCTCCGTAGCTATATAATATTTATCCATAAATTTATTTGGATTTTCATACATTTTTATCGAGTATTTTGGATTTGATATTAACTTTGATAAATATATATTTATTTCTCTTTGATTCATCATTATATACCTTCCCCCCTAAATCCAATCAGAGGGGATTTAGTTTAATTGTTATGGACAATCAACACTATTACAAAGGACTTCAACTGATGGCTCAGATTCTTCAATAAATTCAATTTCCATTTTAACTCCTCAATTGCTAATTACAGAATTGTTTTAAAAATATTAATTTACAATTAATATTTATATATACCCTATGGATTTCAAGATGCATCGCGACGGCAAGGGAGCGAATCCCCGGGAGCATAGATAACGATGTGACCGGGGTGAGCGAGTGCAGCCAACAAAGAGGCAACTTGAAAGATGACGGGTATAATGACATTTTTGTTTCCAGAGGCGAATTTTTTTACTCTGCCTTTATATTCCAATGCATCAGCGATTATTAAACTCATACTTCTTCTCTAAAACCAAAATCTAAACAATGTCCTTGGTGAATCGGTATAGGTGCCATGATTGACATAACTCAGTCCGGTTGGGTTGACATTTTATTTTTGACGATTGCCAGATCACTCAAACCGGATTAAGTTCCTTCAAGTAAGCCATTATAAGTTGGTACCTTAAAAGACGACATATTGGAATCCAGACAATATCTGAAACAATCTTTTGAGATATACTGCGCAGACACATACGGTTTTGTGTATTTCGGCACGACACCCTCCACCGTAATCAACTGTTTCTTCTCGTCAGGTGAAAAAGGAAAAAGCCAGCCAAAAAAAGTATCACCAAATGCCCAGTAAATAAAATAGAGAAATAATAAGGACAGCGTTATCTTCAATATTTTCATACGGACAGTTCCTTTTAATAACAGTATTCTCATGTTGGCATTTAGATAAACTGGTGATACGACCTTAGTAGAACGTTACTTTATGTAATGGGTATCTATCATTCGGGTATTGATTTCGATGTGCCCGTCAGGATATTCAACCCATTCACTTTTCCTAGTTACTATGACCTTTGGCATTTTGGTTTCATCCAGTTTAGGTTTAAAAATAATTTTCCATTTGGCTCCTGGTGTTAACTTCAACCTAAAAGGATACAATTTAACTTTACCTTGTAAGGATACGCTTTTCGGAAATCCTTCAACCATTTCTAAAATAGGGTAAATAACTGGGTTAAAATCAATCGTATTCGATGCAGAAATTTCGCTAATATTTGTCCGGGCAGCATCATTGATAAATGCCGTTAAGCCGGTTCCCGCATACGGCACAGCATCTTTCACCAGATGTCGGACATCGGTATACCCCACTGCTACAGAAGCTTGATTGATTTTCCATTTACACCATCCTCCTCCACTAAAAGGCAATTTCGCCTGAAAGTAACCAGTTTGTGGATCAGCTTTTACATCCAAATCCAATCCATAATAGGTCGGCACTTGATAAGGCGACATACCTGCATCAAACTGATATCTAAGACATTCTTTTGAGATATATTGCGCAGATACATACGGTTTTGTGTATTTCGGCACAACACCTTCCACCGTAATCAACTGTTTCTTCTCGTCAGGTGAAAAAGGAAAAAGCCAGTCAAAAAAGGTGTCACCAAACGCCCAGTAAATAGAATAGAGAAATAATAAGGACAGCGTGATTTTCAATATTTTCATACGGACAGTTCCTGTTTATCACAGTAATGCTGTAAGGCCAGTTCCCCTTGTTCTTCCTGCTGGCTGACAGTCAGTGATTTTATTAACTGCTTATCCATATCCAGAAAATAGAGATTTCGGTAATAAACATTGTCAGGGATAAGCATCTTATAACTATCCATTTTCGCCTTAAATTGACGCTGACTGTCCTGATAGACCGTAATCTTATCCGGTTCACATAACTCTCTGAGGCGCTTGTCAATATAACCCGCATATTTATACGAGCTATGGTTAGAAAAGCCGAATCCGCCTTTCAAATCAGCACTTCTGTTTTCAACAAACAGTTTGTCTTTTTCTTGTTGACTGAGCTGATTAAACAACGCATTTTGCCGCTCACCGGCCAGAGAAAAATCCTTTTCTGTTTCCTGGTTTAACTCAGGAATTAAATAGAGTTTTGTGGTGTTATTCAATATTTCTTCAGCAATACCCGTTATAAGGGAAACATTTCTGGCGGAAATAAGCCATTCCGGGCAACTATTGGCTTGAAAAAAATGAACCACTTTACCATGATGCAGATAAATTTCTTTACTGGCTGTCGCCTGTTTAATTGCCTGAATAATCGGTGACGGTGACAGCAACTTCATCACTGCCCAGTCATACCCCTCCGGCGCCCAATAATTGAAAAAAACATTATCCATATCCTGCTCAAATGGCACAGAAGGGATTACATCATCTTCATTAACATGACGATAGTGGATAATAGAAGACAATTCCTCTACCGCACTGCGAGTTAATGTTCGCGGCATCCCGTAACTGTAGAGACAAGGATTATGTTCTTTCAGTTGTGCGCTGTGCAATAATGCCAGCGCGCCTCCCAGACTATGACCACAAATAAATAATCGCTTATTTGTAACCAAACTGGTGATATCTCGGAATACTATTTCAGTTTCCGTTTTAATTTTATCACTGGGAACGATTAACTTCCCTCCCAGATTAAATGCCTCCCAAAACCCTTTATGCACTTTACCATGATGAATAAACTCGCTGCACAACGCTTTGTCATCATCGCAACTTAAAGCCAATGGCTGGAAAGTGGCATCAGTCAGGTAATTATCCAGGCTAGCCGTTCCCCGCCAACTAACAATCACATCTTTCTCACTGGCAACATAAAACAGTTTGGTATCTCCCTGCTTGTTGTTCCCTGCACGTGAATCAATAAACTCCACCCGGGCATAACGTTTACTAAACGGTACATCGTAAACGACAGGTGTTGCCGACAATGCTTCCACTTTATAGGGCAATTTTGAAATATCCACCATTTGCCGGTTAAAAAAATGTTTCACAGAGCCTTCAATATCAACATCCCCATCGGCATAAGCCAGCACACTCATCAAACACTGGTTATAGGCATTCACAATGGAATATTCCTTCTGGTGATGTAGTTGCAAAACCCAGGCCCGGAAAGGACACACCTCCAGAACATAACGACGATTTAACGGATGAACCCGATAGCCTTTTGGTTCCGGGTCCGGGAAATGATAAGGCGGTGGAATATCTTTAGAATCTTTCCAATCTTTAATCACCGGCAACCTATCACTAATCTGCCCGATAGTCACATAGCGATATTGATGGCCTTCCGCTTCTGCTTGTGGTTTTACCACCGAAGCCTCTTCTCCCCGTTTTTCCCGCAACGGACGCTGTTCCATCTCATCGGCCAGCGGCTGAGCATCAATATATAGCGTCACCGGATGAGGCAACAGATCCTCTTCTCTGAGCACACCGAAACCGTCGGTTGTCCCCTGGCGAACATAACCTGGGGTTCCGTAACTGATCAGGCGATAAGGCATGTTGACCAGCGGCTTTCCCTGTTCATCCACCAACTGAAATTCCACCCAGTTTTTCAGAAACCGTTTACAATCAAAGCATAAGCGTGGATCTGATATAGCCATTAGTTTTACTTCCTTCTTTTAACGTTATTTCCCCGCCCGGCTATCAATCACCTTCATCAGCATCAATATCCTGTCGGGAATAGCCGTGATTGATTGCGTCACCAAAGAAACAAGATAGTAAAAATCCTATTACCACAGATAAGAAACACCGCTTATGCCGTGAGTAATAGAGAGTTGAACGACAGGAAGACAAAATGTATTCCCATCGATTAATCCCTTTGAATAAGGGAACAGGAGTTGAGATTTCCCTCATATTATCCAATATGAGGGAACTTAAGTTATGATTATTAAATCATCATCAAATAGCAAGAAAAAATTTCTACTTTTTTCATTTACTTCATTTACTTCATTTACTTCATTTACAAAAAGTAAATTTTGTAAGAAAGTGTTACAAATTCAATAATGATTAAGTTATTGTAAATATAATGGCAGATGCAATGACATCATCTATTTGAAGGGTTGGCCTTATCTGTGTTACATCACAGCCCGTTAGGTTTCTTATACCTAATGGGTGACGGAACCATGATAGAAGCGGTATGCTCTCATTATCATCTCCTGACTTCGCTATATCGAATGTAGAACTTATAACATTCTCTGTTTTTAAGGTATTGTGTCTATCGCGGTTTAATAAATTTATTTTATCTTTAATGATGAGATACAAATGATTCGCTATTTAAGCATCATCGATATATCAAATCTGCCAATCATTTGTTTTCCCAATGGTTGGCCGATCACGCCCGCCATCTGAAACTTTAATTACCATCAATACAATCTCAAAAATTACCAAAGCGTTTGCATTAATAACATCACGACCAATTACTTTCCTCGCCTGTTTAGTGATAAAGTCGTTTGGCTGTTACCGTAACTTAAATTATTTCGAAGGTTAACACCGTATGAAGGAGGTAAAATATGAGCAATGACAATTCTGCAATTAACCAAAAAACACCCTCGATCAGGGTCTTGGATAACAGGAAGTTAAATATACGTACTTTAGAATATCTACGTATTCAAGCTGATGAAAACAGTGATGAATTGATGGGCTGAATCTATACCGAATGGTGAGAAATAATCCAGTAAGTTTGCAGGATGAAAATGGATTAGCACCAGAAAGAGGAAAATATACTAAAGAGGTGAATTTCCTTGATGAATTAAAATTCAAATTGGCAGCCAAAAGTTCACATGTTGTCAAATGGAACGAGAAAAAAAACAGTTATACAAAAAATAAATCATTGAAAGTGGTCCGTGTCGGTGATTCCGATCCGTCGGGTTATTTGCTAAGCCATGAAGAGTTACTAAAAGGTATAGAAAAAAGCCAAATTATATATAGCCGGCTCGAAGAAAACAGATCCCTTTCAGAGAAATCAAAAACAAATCTTCGTTTGGGATCTGAAATATCCGGTTATATGGCAAGAACCATAAAAGATACAATATCAGAATATGCAGAAGAGCATAGATATATACCCGTCATCTTTCAAGTTGCATCGCGGCGGCAAGGGAGCGAATCCCCGGGAGCATAGATAACTATGTGACCGGGGTGAGGGAGTGCAGCCAACAAAGAAGCAACTTGAAAGATAACGGGTATAGAACTTTAAATAGAAACTAACTGTACTAGCTCAGACTAGAGCTAGTACAACTCAGGTGACTGCTTCCCGCCGTAAAGAGGGTTTACGGCGGTTTTTGCTAACAACTCTGCATACTCGGATTCACTTGCGCCCGAATTTTGATGATTTTTGTTCTATCTGACTATGGTTTGTTTAGTCTCACAATTATGGCGTCATTTTGGCACACATGTTGAATTTTGTTAAAAAAAATCTTAAACTAGCCAATGAAGCAAACTTAGCATTTCACTAAACCAATATGTTCCGCTAGCTCCAAATAAATAATGCAAACGAGTAGTGGATATCTATAGTGAACTCAAGAACTAATAACCGCAATGCGGTAGGAGTAAGGCTTATGGCCACATTAGCAAATGAAAGAATCACCACAAGGGTGAGTTCAGAGACCAAAGAGCTACTTGAAAGGGCGTTATCACTATCAGGGTATGCAAGTTTGAATAGCTTTATTGCCAATGCTGCTGTAGCAGAGGCAAAAAGACTCATTGAACAAAATATGCGTATTCAATTGTGTCAAGAAGATGCATTGGCATTTGTTCATGCATTGGAAAAACCAATCAAGGTAAACGAACGTTTCCTTCGTGCTGCTCGTAGACATAAAGAAACAATAAAAAATGAAGATAGAACGTCTAGATAAAAACAAACACGATAGAAATAATTTTAACTGTGGTGAACCCGCACTAAACAACTACTTGAAGGCAGTATCGGGACAACATGATAAAAAGGACTTATCAAGAACATTCGTCCTTACAAGTAGTCAAAATGGATCTCAAATAAAGGGATACTATTCCCTAGCACTATGCACGGTAGAGCTAGACGAACTACCAGAGAAAATATCGAAAAAGTACCCTTCTACACTACATTGCGCACTTATTGGTCGCCTAGCTATAAGTAAGTCATTTCAACGCCAAGGGTTTGGTGAAATATTGCTTATAGATGCAATTCGAAAAGCTATAGAGTCGTCAAAATCTATTCCTACCCCGATGATTATCGTCGATGCGAAGAACGACATAGCCAAAAAACTGTATATGAACGTAGGGTTTGAGGAGTTTCCTCAGACAAAGAGCAAACTGTTCATGTCTATGGCTGTTGCAATGGAAATGATAAAAAGAGTAGATGCGATGTAACATCTCATTTACTGAATGCGGCTAACGTTCCCTCTGAATGAAAACTCAGAGGGAACGCTTTCACCCATTACAACACGTCAATCGCATTCAATTCTTTGAAAGCCTGTTCCAAGCGGGTAGTCATAGAAACCTGACCGGCACGCAGCCATACCCGTGGATCGTAGAATTTTTTATTAGGTTTATCCGCGCCTTCTGGATTGCCTAACTGGCCTTGCAGATAGCCTTCGTTCTTTTTGTAATAGTTGAGAATACCTTCCCAAGTCGCCCATTGGGTGTCAGTATCGATATTCATTTTCACAACGCCGTAACTGACCGCTTCTTTGATCTCTTCCTCGGTAGAACCGGAACCGCCGTGGAAAACAAAATCCAGGCTGTTATGTGGCAGATTGAATTTCTCAGAAACATAGTCTTGAGAGTTACGCAAAATTTTTGGCGTCAGTTTAACGTTACCCGGCTTATAAACACCGTGAACGTTACCGAAAGAAGCCGCAATAGTGAAACGTGGGCTGATAGCGTTCAGTTTCTCATAAGCATAAGCAACATCTTCCGGTTGAGTGTACAGAGCAGAGCTATCCATATGGCTGTTATCAACGCCATCTTCTTCCCCACCCGTACAACCCAACTCGATTTCCAGCGTCATATCGATTTTTGCCATACGAGCCAGATATTGGCCGCAAATCTCAATATTCTCTTCCAGAGATTCTTCTGACAGATCGATCATGTGAGAAGAGAATAAGGGCTTACCCGTCGCTGCGTAATGCTTTTCACCTGCATCTAACAGGCCATCAATCCACGGCAGCAATTTACGCGCACAGTGGTCAGTATGCAGGATCACAGGAACACCATAATATTCAGCCATCTGATGAACATGGTGAGCACCAGAAATTGAACCCAGAATAGCCGTTTGTTGACCTTCAGCTTTCAAACCTTTACCGGCCATAAAAGCAGCACCGCCGTTAGAGAACTGAATGATAACGGGAGAACGAACTTTGGCAGCAGCTTCCAACACGGCATTGATTGAATCAGTACCTACACAGTTGACCGCCGGTAAAGCAAAGTTGTTTTCTTTGGCTATAGCGAACACTTTTTGAACATCATCACCAGTGATGACACCCGGTTTTACGAAATCAAAAATTTTAGACATGTTACGTGGGTCCTGTTTAGAGCGGGCAGCCAGCCAATCGGCCACTACCCGTCATGACTTAATTACTGTTTTGCACGTTCTTCCAACATCACAACCGCAGGCAGTTTTTTCCCTTCCACGAACTCAAGGAAAGCACCACCACCCGTAGAGATATAAGAAATTTTGTCAGCAATACCGAACAAGTCGATCGCTGCCAGCGTATCGCCGCCACCGGCGATAGAGAAAGCATCACTATCCGCAATGGCACGCGCGACAATTTCAGTTCCTTGACGGAAATTAGGGAATTCAAATACACCAACCGGGCCATTCCATAGAATCGTTTTGGCGTTTTTCAGAATATCCGCCAGCCGTTGAGCAGATTCATCACCCAGATCGAGGATCTGCTCATCATCTTTAATATCGCGGGTAGATTTCAAGGTTGCTTCGGCTGTTTCAGAGAATTCTGTTGCCACACGAACATCGGTTGGCACCGGAATATCACAGCTTATCAGCAATTTCTTCGCTTCCGGGAGCAAGTCGTCTTCATAGAGAGAACGACCGACATTGTGGCCTTCCGCGGCAACAAAGGTATTTGCGATACCACCACCGACAATCAGTTGGTCAGCAATTTTAGACAGCGTATCCAGAACGGTCAGCTTGGTTGAAACCTTAGAACCCCCAACGATAGCCACCATTGGACGGGCTGGATTATCTAACGCTTTACCTAATGCCTCCAACTCTGCGGACAGCAAAGGACCGGCACAGGCCACAGGAGCAAATTTAGCCACTCCGTGAGTCGAAGCCTGTGCACGATGAGCAGTACCAAATGCATCCATGACATAAATATCACACAGGGAAGCGTATTTTTTAGCCAAGGTTTCGTCGTCTTTCTTCTCACCTTTATTAAAGCGAACATTCTCCAGCACAACCAGTTCACCATCCGCGACATCCACGCCTTCCAGATACTCTTTTTCCAGTCGAACGGGGGAAGATAATTTCTCTTCTAGATAGTCTACTACTGGTTTCAGCGAGAATTCTTCATGGTATTCGCCTTCAGTAGGGCGGCCAAGGTGAGAAGTGATCATGACTTTGGCACCCTGTTTTAATGCTGCCTCAATGGTCGGTAAGGAAGCACGGATACGCGCATCAGAGGTGACTTTGCCATCTTTTACCGGAACGTTCAGGTCAGCGCGGATCAAAACACGCTTACCCGCCAGATCTAAATCGGTCATCTTAATTACAGACATGGTGAATCCTCTCATTGATTCTCTAAATTATTTAATCTTGCGCCGTGTGCGGATCTATTATGGACCGTCGATCAACAACAGATCATTTGAAACCCATAGCAGCCATTGCTAACGTTGTATCCAACATTCGGTTAGCAAATCCCCACTCATTATCACACCAGACTAATGTCTTAATCAGATGTTGCCCACTGACTCGCGTTTGTGTGCCATCAACAATCGCGCTGTGGGGATCGTGGTTAAAATCCGTTGAGACTAACGGCAATTCGGTATAATCAACTATACCACGAAATGAAGTAGCTGCTGATTTTTGCATTAATTCGTTGATTTTCTTAACAGTTACTGAAGATTTTACCGTAACACTCAAATCGATAGCTGTAACGTTAATCGTTGGTACACGCACGGAGATAGCTTCAAAACGGTCACAGAACTTTGGAAAAATCCGGGTTATCCCTGCGGCCAGCTTAGTATCCACCGGAATGATAGACTGACTAGCAGCCCGAGTACGCCGTAAATCTTTGTGATAAGCATCAATCACCGGTTGATCATTCATTGAGGCATGAATGGTTGTCACTGTACCCGATTCAATCTCAAATTCATCATCCAATAATTTAATGATGGGAATAATGCAATTAGTGGTACAGGAAGCATTGGACACAATGCAATCCTCTGCTGTCAGTAAGTGCTGATTCACACCATAAACTACAGTCGCATCTAAATCATTACCCCCCGGATGAGCAAACAGCACTTTTTTGGCGCCACTGGCAAGATGTGCCTCGCCATCAGCTCTGCTGCCATAAATCCCACTGCAATCAAGAACAATATCAATCCCCAGTTCTTGCCAAGGCAACATCGATATATCAGGTTGATGAAACAAGCGAATATTATCATCACCAACCTGCAACACATCATTATTCAGACGCACATCCCAAGCAAAACGGCCGTGACTAGAATCATATTTCAGCAAGTGAGCAATTCCTTCGGCATCTGCCAGCTCATTAACAGCAATAACCGCAATTTCAGCTTGGCGCCCAGACTCATAAAGAGCACGTAAAATACTACGCCCTATTCTGCCGAAACCGTTTATTGCTACCTTAATTGTCATGTTACTCCCTGAATATAGTTATTACCACGCAACCGCTTAGAATAACCGACTCAATCACTCATGTACTGATTGTTTATCACAAAATTATTAAAACCAAGCACAAAAAACCGCTTCATATAACAAAATGAAACGATTCAGCTATAAATAATGAGGTTACGGGAAAAGGAAATTGATAGCAATAATAATCGAATAGTAATAGCAAAAAGTGATCAGACTACGAAGTGAAAATATCGAACTTTAAGCAAACAGAAAGAAACAATCCCACAGTTATTTACTCACAATTGCGACATTGATCATCAATATCACTTGTTGAAATATTGACATCTAATCTCAATAAGTGGAAACTGGTTGTCGTTTTTTGATGTATTTAAGGAATAAGGAAGTAAATCGTGTCAACCGAGAAAACTACAGCGTTTGAGGTATTCACTGAGATCACATTGGCGGTATTTCGGCTCAACGCCTTACTGCTCTCTAAAGGAGATCAGCTCGTTGCCCCATTGGGAATCACGAGTGCAAGATGGCAAGTACTTGGTGCGATTGCGCACGCACCACATCCACTTACCGCGCCTCAGATTGCCGCCGCAATGGGTATCACACGCCAAGGAGTGCAAAAGCAATTGAATCTCGGGCTGAGTTCAGGGATGGTGAAAACCATCACTAACCCTCGGCATGAACGCTCACCACACTATCAATTGACCGAGCTTGGTTGGCGTACTTTTGATGCGGCGATATCGCTGGAAGCTGAATGGGTCGGATCACTGGTGCAATCCTCTGATCCTAACGAGCTAAAAGTGACATTAAACACATTGATAAACCTAGAGACGAAGCTGGAAGAGTCACCAGTGCCAAATAGCGCTACATAAAATAGCACTACATAACATGACATAGCGCTACGGATTCGTTCGTTAATAACGACAAAGAACTACCAAACAGTTAAACGAAATACAACGTGGAAACAGCATCTCTACGTTGACATATTGTTGCCGTCAAAAGCCGCGTAAATCACGCGACTCGCCTCGGCAGGATAGCAATACAACATATACCCTATGGATTTCAAGATGCATCGCGACGGCAAAGGAGTGAATCCCCGGGAGCATAGATAACTATGTGACCGGGGTGAGCGAGTGCAGCCAACAAAGAGGCAACTTGAAAGATGACGGGTATAAACATAAACACATAATTTTCAGGAGATAAAAATGGTCAAGCTAGAAGAAATGGACACCCACGTAACCCTGCGGGAACAGTTATTTTCGAACACCGATGGCTCCATCGTGCTGGTGAACATATTTCATGTTGATCCCTCAATGGCTGACACCCTAATAGAAACCTGGAAGGAAGATGCAGAATATTTCCGGTCTAAGGTAGGACTGATTTCCGCACAATTACATCGCGGAATCGCTGGCAGTGGCACATTCATGAACTACGCCATTTGGGAGAATCTGGAGCGTTTCCGCGCCGCGTTCACGGACCCTGAATTCAAGGAGAAACTCGCCAAATATCCTGATGGGATTGTCGGTTCGCCTCACGTATTCCAAAAAGTAGCCGTCCCTGGAATTTGCGTGGCATAAGCCGAGGAAAACCGTCACAAATCCATCTTCAATAACGGCATCGTACAGAAAAAGAGCGCACCCGCTCAACATTTACCTCAGGTGCGCTCATTCATGAATTTACTCATTATTTCAGCAGAGCTTTGGCCTTAGCGACTACATTCTCTACAGTGAAACCAAATGTTTTAAACAGTTGATCAGCAGGTGCTGATTCACCAAATGTATTCATACCAACGATAGCGCCATTCATACCGACATATTTAAACCAGTAATCGGCGATACCCGCTTCGATTGCAACACGCGCAGAAACCGCAGCAGGCAAAACCGCTTCTCGGTATGCAGCATCTTGCTTATCAAAAGCGTCAGTAGACGGCATGGAGACTACGCGCACCTGACGACCTTCCTCAATCAATTGATTGTAAGCCTCCACCGCCAATTCAATTTCTGAACCCGTTGCGATCAAAATCAGTTCTGGCTGTCCCTGACAATCTTTCAAGATGTAAGCCCCTTTCTCGATATTAGCCAACTGTTCAGCAGTACGTTCTTGCTGTGCCAGATTCTGACGAGAGAAAATAAGTGCTGATGGGCCTGCTTTACGATCGATAGCATATTTCCACGCCACCGCAGATTCAACCTGGTCACATGGGCGCCATGTGCTCAAATTTGGTGTCACACGCAAACTGGCAAGCTGTTCTACTGGCTGGTGAGTCGGACCATCTTCACCCAAACCAATTGAATCATGGGTATAAACAAAGATGCTGCGAATTTTCATCAATGCCGCCATACGCACTGCGTTACGGGCATATTCAACGAACATCAAGAAGGTTGCACCATAAGGCACAAAACCACCATGCAGAGCGATACCGTTCATAATGGCTGACATGCCAAATTCACGAACGCCATAATGGATGTAGTTACCTGCCAGATCTTCGTTCAACGGCTTAGAACCTGACCACATCGTGAGGTTACTTGGCGCCAAATCAGCAGATCCCCCCATAAATTCAGGCAACACCTTACCAAAAGCTTCCAAGGCATTCTGAGATGCTTTACGGCTGGCAATATTGGCCGGATTTTTTTGCAACTGTTCGATAAATGCTTTTGATTCAGCTTCCCAGTTTGCCGGTAATTCGCCACCGGTACGACGTTTGAATTCAGCAGCTAATTCAGGATACGCTTTTTCATAGGCAGAGAATTTTTCATTCCAAGCGGCTTGTTTCGCATTGCCAGCTTCTTTTGCATCCCACTCAGAATAGATTTCCGCTGGAACTTCAAATGCCGGATAATTCCAACCTAGCGCTTCACGAGTCGCAGCAATTTCCGCATCACCCAATGGCGCGCCATGAGAATCATGGGTCCCCGCTTTGGTTGGCGCACCAAAACCGATAATCGTTTTGCACATTAGCAGAGAAGGTTTATCAGTAACTTTACGTGCTTCTTCGATAGCAGCTTTAACTGAATCTGCATTATGACCATCAACACCGCGAATCACATGCCAACCATAAGCCTCAAAACGGCTTGCCGTATCATCTGTAAACCAGCCTTCAACATGACCATCAATGGAAATGCCGTTGTCATCATAGAAAGCAACCAACTTGCCTAGCTTTAACGTTCCTGCCAGAGAGCAAACCTCATGAGAAATGCCCTCCATCATGCAGCCATCACCCATAAAGACATAAGTATTATGGTCAACGATCTCATGACCAGGACGGTTAAATTGCGCGGCCAGAGTGCGTTCAGCAATCGCAAAACCGACTGCGTTGGCAATCCCCTGCCCTAAAGGACCTGTCGTAGTTTCTACGCCTGAAGTATAGCCATACTCAGGATGGCCTGGGGTTTTAGAGTGTAACTGACGGAAATTTTTCAGATCATCAACTGAAACATCATAACCGGTGAGATGCAACAGGCTATAAATCAGCATAGAACCATGACCGTTAGACAATACAAAACGATCACGATCGACCCAATGTGGATCAGTTGGGTTATGATTCAAATAATCACGCCATAAAACTTCAGCGATATCAGCCATTCCCATAGGCGCGCCAGGGTGCCCTGATTTTGCTTTCTGCACAGCATCCATGCTCAGGAAGCGAATAGCATTAGCAAGGGTTTTACGAGTGGTCATTTTCTACTCCAAGTGGGATAAAAACGTTTAGGGGAATAATTTTCTCAGCACAGCGCACAAACCGCAATCTTTAAAGCCAAATATCAGGAAACTATCTTAATTTCATCTGAACGACAATTCTTTGATTTACCTTACTGTTCTACAATGAATTTCAGCATCATCAAAGTAATAAACAAACTCACTGTGCATATAAAGGGGTAAATTAATTAAACACAGCTATTAGTTGCAAATCAAGAGATAAAATAACCAATTAATAGAGACGACACATTCTTGATTTATGGCAATTTTCAGCGACTAAATTGATTGTTTATATTGTTCACAATTATAGGGCAATGTTCTCTTAATAATTTAATTTATCAAGAATGAATACGTAAAAAAACACCAATCAAAAATCAATATTATTTTAATATCAATAAACAAATAAACAAATAAACAAATAAACAAATAAACAAATAAACAAATAAACAAATAAACAATTCAAAATAAAATAATACTTATGGTTATATTTTCTTATATAATAACATTTTTACCAAAAATAATAAGTAATTTAATTAACAGATATAGATAAAATAAAAAAATATTATTTTTTTTGCGAATTAATTATTGCAATCCATTATACAATCAGGTTATTTTAAATAGAACACATAAAATAGACATACAGATGATTACTTAATTAACAACTAGGGCACTTTCATGTCAAATATCAAAAACAGACCAAATAATATCACTCCGCAATTAATTTACATGTGGGAAAAAAGTAATGAGCCGTGGGGCGCTAAAGATCGCCAATCAAAATTTATATACGCAAATCCTGCTTTTTACCAACTGCTCAATTTGCCTGAAGATTTCGATATTACAGGGCTTGCAACGGACGAATTACCTTCACCTATTGCAGAATATACAGAAGAACATTGTCGTCAGGATCAAAAAGTGATGCAAACCATGAAAACAGTCACTTCACTTGAGACTCACCTTTTTGGGGGAAATAAAGTCAAGCAAACCTATCTCTGTCATAAATACCCACTTTGTGATGAGAATGGGAACTGC
Source organism: Photorhabdus sp. HUG-39 (assembly GCF_963878365.1). NCBI lineage: Bacteria > Pseudomonadati > Pseudomonadota > Gammaproteobacteria > Enterobacterales > Morganellaceae > Photorhabdus > Photorhabdus sp. HUG-39. Next base: position 16,200 of record NZ_CAWNWY010000015.1, read on the forward strand.
ATCGGCATCACGTTTCACATGTCCAAAGTCCAAAACTTTTCTACTGCTTACTATCATGAAAAATCATCTCCAGCGGCTTTGGAATTTACACCGCCTAACGACATACTAACCCAAACTGAATGGGAAGTTCTTTTTCTGGCCCTTCGCTCACCGGATGAAGAGAGTATCAGCGAAGAATTAATGATAAGCACAGAAGATACCATTAATCATATTCAGTCAATTTATCAAAAATTTAATCTACCGCTGCATATAAAATTAGAAGATTTCTGCAAAGAAAATAAGTTTGACCTATATATTCCAGAAAGATTCGTCACTATTGGCAGCCAAGAGTTGTAAGTTTCTATTAATTCAAATCTAAAACCCAGATATTTTTCTAATAATGATAGGAATTATGTTGTGATCTATAACAAATTAACCGTATCGCCTCAAATTATTAATCTAATGGAAACCAGTCATGAACCCTGGGGTATAAAAGATCAAAACTCCCGTTTTGTTTATGAAAACAAGGCAATGGCTATGTTGCGCGATCTTCCCCGTGGTTTTAATGTAGAAGGACGTCTAGACAATGATCTACCTTGGGAAGGAGCCGCTTTTGCAGAACAATTTCAGATCCATGACAGAGCAGTAATGCAAGCAGAACAAAGAATCTGTTCATTAGAAACCCATTTATATGGTAAAGAAAAACTACTTTCCTCCTATTTCTTTGAAAAATTTCCCTTTTATAATCGGGATAATCAATGTGTCGGCGTTATTTTTCATGCCTGGAAAGCCGAAGCCTTTTCTCTGACACGCTTTTTTCATGGTAAACTGCCAGCTTCTATCATGTTCCAGCCACCTTCTGAGCTATTTACTCAACGGGAATGGGATGTCATTTTTCTATTTCTACAGAGATATACCAGTAAACAAATCGGTCGAATACTGAATATCTCTTACCGCACGGTAGAAACGCATATGTTACGGATATACAAGAAAATTGGTATTAACTCTGGTCAACAGTTGGATGAATACTGCCGCCTTAATGATTTTGATCTCTATGTTCCTGAGAGATTTTTAAAACCGGGAAGTAAAATGTTTATATAATGTGGTAAATAAAACAGATGAAAACAGCAAATAACATATCAGCACAAATAATAAACACCATAAAAAATAGCCATGACCCTTGGGGAATTAAAGATAAAAGCACTTGCTTTATTTATGAAAATAAAGCAATGGCTATGCTACAAGATATCCCACTTAATTTAAACGTCGAAGGGCGTTTTGATTGTGAATTACCTTGGGCAGGAGCAATCTTTGAAGAGCAATTTCAACGACATGACAGAACTGTCATGCGTTTGGAAAAAAGTATATGCTCATTAGAGACACATAGGTTTGGCAAAGAAAAACATCTTTCTTCCTATTTTTTCGAGAAATTCCCATTTTATAATGAAGATAATGAATGTATTGGCATTATTTTTCATGGACGGAAAGCAGAAGCGCTTGCTTTAAAAGAATTTTTTAATGGGAAGCTACCGCCTTCCATTATGTTTTGTTCTCCCTCAGAACAATTTTCCCAACAAGAATGGGAAATTATTTTTCTATTTCTGGCAAAACACAGCAAAAGGGAAATCAGTGAGAGACTCAATATTCCTTATCAATCGGTAAAAAACCAGATAGAAAAAACATATCAAAAACTAAAAATTAACTCTGATTCTCAATTTGAGGAGTACTGCCGTATGAATAATTTTAACCTTTATATACCAGAGAGATTTTTATTCCCTTATTCATAAAAATCATCTTTATATTCAAGTTATTATAAGGCGACAATATTATATACCCGTCATCTTTCAAGCTGCCTCTTTGTTGGCTGCACTCACTCACCCCGGTCACATCGTTATCTATGCTCCCGGGGATTCGCTCCCTTGCCGTCGCGATGCAACTTGAAATCCATAGGGTATAAAAGCCAACTATAAATATATAAGAAATTTGATTATTACCACGACTCAACCAGATGATATATGGAATAGAATTTCGGGTCGTGGCTTACAAAAAAATAAGCAATTTCACTGCATTTATTATGTGAATACAAAATCATTAATAAATTGTATGAAAAACAGAGTGAAAATATTCGTCGGAAATTATTAGTTATTTAAGTTATTAAACTAATAATATTTTTCAAATAAAATAATAATACTCTTTACATCCAGAAAAAACACCTTCAATATATAGGTCATATTTTGCTATAAAACAATCGATACCATTATTCAGTATTATCTCCGATAGCCAATTCAATTAATCTTCATTGATAATCTGCACCTAATTACTACCAAACAGCAAGACATTGATAATTTATCTATTATCAATGTTTTTCTCACAATTAAAATCTGGAGATTATTTATGGATATTCAAGACTGGCATCCGGCAGATATTATTGCAGCACTGAGAAAACAAGGAACAAATCTTTCAGCCGTTTCCCGAAAAGCCGGATTAGCATCATCAACATTGAGTAATGCATTACATCGCCCGTGGCCGAAGGGAGAAGCATTAATTGCCACTGAATTGGGTTTACATCCATCGGATATTTGGCCATCACGCTATAAACCTGGCAAAGAAAATAAATTCCTAATAAGGATTGCAGAAACAAGCGCTATAGAAAGCTGGTAGCGTCTCTATGCCTTATTTCAATGCAATTTCATCATTGTCTATTATCGAGAGATTACTGAATGATATATACCCAATGGATTTCAAGATGCATCGCGGCGGCAAGGGAGCGAATCCCCGGGAGCATAGATAACGATGTGACCGGGGTGAGTGAGTGCAGCCAACAAAGAGGCAACTTGAAGGATGACGGGTATAAGTACAAATGAAAAAGCCCCGGGCAACTACCCAGGGCTTCGGAATCTTTGGCGGTGCGGACGGGACTCGAACCCGCGACCCCCGGCGTGACAGGCCGGTATTCTAACCGACTGAACTACCGCACCGCGCAGTGTTCTGGTTGAGAACGAGGTGAATATTACGAATCCAAGATCATTCCGTCAATATTTTTTATAACAAAGTGACGCGCCTGATCAACTTTTCACCCAAAAAGGTAATTTATCTGCAATTTTATATTAACTTTGTCCAGAATTCATACGCCATAAACAGCTCCCGCCTTTCTTCTCCACTAAATCCAACCTGGATTCATGTGCCGCAAGCTCTTCATCCGTTGCATAAATAACTTTTAATGCCGTTTGAGACCGGGTAATACGCTGTATTTCAGAAACATTCGCACCACCAGCAACCTCCCCTTCCATTGAAAAGGCAAGAGAAGTCTGCCCGCCTGTCATTATCAAATAGACATCAGACAATATCTCAGCATCGAGTAACGCCCCATGTAAGGTTCGTTTAGAATTGTCTATATCATAACGATCACATAACGCATTAAGGTTATTTCTTTTCCCCGGAAATAACCCTCTTGCAAGTTGTAAGCTATCAGTAATCTTGCAGAAATCCGCAGTTGGCGGAATATCACGATTCAGCTTGCCAAACTCATAATCGATAAAGCCGATATCGAAGGGAGCATTATGGATAATCAATTCAGCGCCGCGAATAAATTCAATAAACTCATCTACAATGTCAGCAAACAGCGGCTTATCCTGCAAAAATTCATCACTGATCCCATGCACTTCAAATGCTTCAGGATCGACCAATCTATCCGGCCGAATGTAGACATGAAAATGGCGACCCGTTAAACGACGGTTAACAAGCTCCACGGCCCCAATTTCAATAATTTCGTGTCCTTCATAGTGAACACCTAATTTATTCATACCAGTCGTTTCGGTATCAAGGACAACTTGTCGTGTAATTACAGTGCTCATAATGCCTTTTTGTGTCAGACTTAGGGTTTTGAATTGAATAAGAAGAGTCTACCAGATATGAGCAAACAGGTAGAAATTTTCACCGATGGATCTTGTCTCGGCAATCCGGGGCCAGGGGGCTACGGTGTATTATTACGTTATCAACAACACGAAAAAACCCTTAGTGAAGGTTTTTATCATACAACAAACAACAGAATGGAGCTCATGGCAGCAATTATTGGCCTGGAAACGCTGACTCGCCCTTGCAAAATTGTCTTAACCACCGACAGCCAATATGTGCGTCAAGGCATTACACAATGGATCCATAACTGGAAAAAACGCGGCTGGCGTAAAGCAGATAAATCTCCTGTCAGCAATGTCGATTTATGGCAGCGTCTCGATCAAGCCATTAGCCACCATGACATTGATTGGCAATGGGTCAAAGGCCACGCCGGACATGATGAAAATGAGCGTTGTGATGAACTGGCCCGTGCCGCAGCAAACTCACCAACAGAAACTGACACGGGATATCTCGAAAATAGAGATTAATTACGCTTTCGGTAACATTTTGTTACGCCAACGGCATTGCCCAATTTAGGTTTTAATCGCGTCACTTTTCTCTGACTTAGTGTTAATGGCAGTGTGCGCTTGCGGGCAATAATCAGACTGACACAGCCTAATACAGACAAGTGCCGATTAGAAAAACCTGTTTCATTTCGCCAGGGCAATACTTGAAAGCTGTCACGATACACCACTTCATAATTAAGCAAGCTCAACCAATCAAGTTGGCGCATCATGGAAAACATCCGGCTGCAATAGGGTTGATGACGCCATAATCCCGGAACTAATTTCCCCAAACCAAGCAGACTCAATGAATTAAAACCACTGATAATAAGCCAACCATCATCAATCATCACCCGGTCAACTTCCCGTAAAAGACGATGGGGATCAGCGCTGTAAGCCAGCATATGACTCAGTAAGCAAGCATCAACAGACTTTTCTTCAAACGGCAGATGGTAAGGATCGCTAATCACCTGCATATTCTTGCCTTCCTTACCTACATTAATCTGATTAAAAATCGGACAGACATGACTGTCAATTTCAGCACTCAAATTACCGACTTTCAACAGATGGAAACCAAATATTTTCGGCCACCAGGGTTGTAATTGGTGCTCCAAAGCGGCACGGTAATACTCCCCCCAAGGTAAATCAGCCCAAGAAGCCGGGGGATTTATATTCTGTATTGTATGTGCAGATTTCATAGCTATAACCCGCTGTTAATAAGAGGTATACAATGGAGCTTATCAGCATTCCGGCCCTTTCAGATAATTACATTTGGTTACTTTGTGATGAGAATAGACATGTTGTAATCGTTGATCCGGCAGAATCACAACCTGTTCTTGATACCTTGGAATCTCGCGGCTGGATACCCGATGCAATTTTACTTACCCATCATCATCACGATCATGTTGGTGGCGTCCCTGGAATTATTGATCAATTCCCTGAGCTACTAGTATACGGCCCAGCAGAAACCCAGAGCAAAGGTGCCACCATGATAGTATGTGGCGGTGATAGCATCAATTTCGGTCATTTTTCTTTCCAGATCATCGATGTTCCAGGCCATACTCTGGGGCACATTGCTTTTTATCAAGCGCCTTATCTCTTTTGTGGGGATACCTTGTTCTCTGGTGGCTGTGGACGTCTCTTTGAAGGCACCGCTGAGCAGATGTATACATCTATCGGAAAAATAGCTGAGCTGCCCGATGATACACTGATCTGTTGCGCCCATGAATATACCGTTTCTAATATGAAATTTGCTTATACTGTTTTACCCAATCAGACTATTAGCGAATATCAGCAAAAAGTAATCAGAATGAGGGAAAATAATCAACCAACAACACCAACCACATTACAAACTGAGAAAAAAATCAATATTTTCTTAAAATGTGATGATATTGATTTACAAAGAAATATTGGAATTACACCCAACACTCAACCGCTTTCCGCCGTTTTCCGTCAACTAAGAAGACAAAAAGATCAATTTTGATTTGGAGAGTTGCTATATCAAACCAAGATAAGTATTATTGGTCGTCTTTTAAGCGACCATAAAAATTAATTATGAAGACAAAAGCGATTCTGTTCGCATCTGTCTTGCTGGTTGGCTGTCAATCAGGGCCTGATTGGTCGACGACAGCCGGACAACGGGCACAGAATTCGTCTTCAGCGAGTCTAAAGACAGGCAAGATAGCAACTGATGATACCAATCAGCGTGCTGCCTACTGGGGAGAGGATGATTCTGGCGCTCAGCGTGAGCTGTGGGGATACATCCGTGATGAGTTGAAGATGAAGATCCCTGATAACTACAGGGTACGTGAACAACGAAATTATTACCTGAAAAACAAGAGCTATCTCCACGATGTAACTTTACGGGCTGAACCGTATATGTACTGGATAGTCAGGCAGATCAAGCAGCGCGATATGCCGATGGAACTGATACTGGTACCCATAGTGGAGAGTGCTTTTAACCCGCATGCTACCTCACACGCTAAGGCCGCTGGTCTGTGGCAGATTATCCCGGATACGGGTCGCAATTACGGTCTTACTCAGGATAAATGGTACGACGCACGTCGGGATGTTGCCGCATCAACAACTGCCGCCCTGAATCTGTTACAACGCCTGAATAAAATGTTCAATGGTGACTGGTTATTGACTATTGCTGCATATAACAGCGGCGAAGGCCGTGTTATGCGCGCAATAAAAGAAAACCAAGTAAAAGGCAAGCCAACGGATTTCTGGTCATTATCACTACCACGGGAGACCTCGCTCTATGTACCTAAAGTTCTGGCACTCAGTGATGTCATCCGTAACAGTGATAAATATGGCATTACGCTGCCAAAATCCAATAATCAGCGGGCGCTTGATCAGGTTGATGTCGGTCAACAAATCACGCTGTCTCAAGCCGCAGAACTGGCGGGCATGTCCCTGACATCAATTAAAGCCTACAACCCTGGGTATAAGCGAGGAGTGACATCGCCGAACGGTCCACATTACATCATGCTGCCAAAGGCAAAAGTTGATCAGTTTAAAAACTCGCTGGCAAATAAAACAGTTCTGAGCAATATTCGTCAAGAAGTTGCTAAAAACAACCGCCGACTGAGTAAACAAAGCCAATATAAAGTTCGTTCAGGTGATACATTATCTGCTATTGCAAAGCGGTTTAATGTTTCCACCCGTGAATTGCAACGCATGAATAATCTGAGAACCGCCAGATTGTTAAAAATTGGACAAATATTAAGGGTAAATAATGACAATGTTATTATTTACCGTGTACGCCAAGGCGACTCAATTGCCAGTATTGCTAAACGCCATGGTATCAACATTAAGGATTTAATGAACTGGAACGATGGTATAAAAACAACAGATATCAAGCCAGGAATTGAACTAACGCTTTATATCAATGAATATTATGATGAAGCATAAAACTTTTCCTGCAACTATTTGTTGTTAAATAAATATAATAGACGGCCCTCTCTTAGGGCCATTTCCCCTATTAAGTAAAATAAAACGAATCGATGAAAATCACATAACCAATTGATAAATATAATATTAAACCATTAAAATCGGATTAATTATCAATATCGCCATGATGTTAAACATGCTATTTAAGCAATAGCATTTAAATAATATATACCCTATGGATTTCAAGATGCATCGCGACGGCAAGGGAGCGAATCCCCGGGAGCATAGATAACTATGTGACCGGGGTGAGAGAGCGCAGCCAACAAAGAGGCAACTTGAAAGATAACGGGTATACAATATAATCACGATAAAATATTAATTACAGGACTTAATGAGAGTTATAAAAATATCATTGGTAAACTATCACATTTAATAACAAATAATAAAAGCAATAAAACATCATCAAGTAATTTATAAAACTTTCATATTAACAATCGATTAAAAAAACATGACTCTATTATCGCTATTTATATTTTCATTATTTTTCATATATAAGCCATCAAATTCTTGTAATATTCAAAAAGTCAGCTAGGATAGTTAGTGACCAATATTAATTACTTTGCCGAATAGTTACTTAGGATTTTAATCAATAAACTTGTTGATATAATTATCCAAATTCTAATAAAACGAAAAAAAAAGATTAATACACTATAAGAAAACAATATAAGAATAAGCACCAAATGTAATATCGGCAATATACATTCCCGAGATACAAAAAATAAACAAAAGTTCTGTTACCACAACTAAGGACTATCATTATGACAACATCATCAACAACGCGAGCGCCAGTGAAACTACCACCAATGCCATCGGAAAGCGAAGCCTCAAAAACATATAAATCAGCAGACATGGCTCGCTCCTATCTAGAAGGAGATAACCTCATTTTTACTGACAACGACGGCTTTAATCGAGCCCTCCGGGAGGGTTTTTTCCTTCTGAAAGCACCACCATATATGGATTTTGAATATGGTGATCGATTTGCATACCACTTCTTTGAACCCGCCACAGAAGGTGACCTTCGACCCTATACGGGATTCAAATCATATACTTTTTCCAACGAATACGAAGGTTATTTCAACAGAGAACATGATCAATGGGAACAGTTCCGCCTTGAACGGGAACATTGGCACCTCATGCCATCAGAGGTCGCGACACTAGGTCATCATATGGCACACGTCGGTATATGTGTACTACGTTCCGTGTTAACTTATATTGGCATTCCTCGTCGTGACTGGGAACTCATTACTAATGGTATTTCAGAAGGGCTAAGAAACCAGATGTTATCGTTTAACCACTTCCGATCAGAGAAAGCCACCCGAGGCTCTAAATTTCATCGGGATTCAGGATGGGTGACAGTTTTAAGATCAACTGAACGTGGCCTTCTTGCCTATATAAATGATGAGCTTTTAGCTATTGATCCTGTTCCAGGATACCTAATAATTAACTTTGGTAGTTCGATCGAAGTGCTGACAGAAAATTTAACCCCGAATGTTCGAGCCAATATACATGGCGTTGCTCGCACAGAAAGAAATAGGCAACACGACAGAATGTCGTATGTCATGTTTTTAGTTAGCGATCTGGCTGGTAATGTCTACAAATATGGTCCCAGCGGCCCCATCAAAGTTCAATCCGTTAAAGAGTTTGTTATCCAGGAAGCGAGTCGAACATACGATGATGATAATGACACTTTGTAGATATTCTTACTGCCTATCTCAATAGGGCTATTTTATTTGCCCTCCTTTGCCATAAAGAGCGAACCTGGGCAGTGCTCAAAATCCTCACGTACTACGTGTACGCTCCGGTTTTTCCGCGCTGTCCGTGTTCACTGTTCATTGATAAGAATGGCCTGCAACAATTACGCCTATTGAGATAGGCTCTTAGCACAATAAATCAAGGTTATAACGAAGATTTGATCTGACAGATACCTTTATATCGGTGTCTGTCATATCGATTCAAAACTAATTCGGATAAAATTTTTTGAAAGAATTTAATAATAATTGCTATTGCTGGAATTAAACTTTCTAAAATTGTGTTTTTTGTTCACTGGGTTCCCACAATAGTAAAAGGGTAAAACGGTATCATGACGTGAATTTACGATTTATTAAAACAACCATAATTACGGTTAAAAAAATACCTACAAATGTTGTAAAAAAAACGATGCTTATGGAAAAAAAATAAGATATTGCGGAACCTATCAAAGGGCCAATAAACATGGAAAAACCAACAGAAATTGACGTTAAGCCAAATATTTTAGCCGAGTTATCATTAGTTGCGAATTTCTGCATATAAATGGTAACAATAATATTATTCATCGACGATCCTACTCCTATTATTGCCATTGCTAAAAATATAAAAAATAAATTGATTTTATCAGGAAATAAATTGTTAAATTGATTTGTTATTCCTATTAAAAGATACCCCGTTCCCCACAAAAAGAATGAAAATAACATAATATTTAAAGATATGTTAATTCTATACTTTCCAAATACTAAACCAATTAAAACACCTGAAACACCAGAAAGACACATAGCAAAACTATAATGACTGCCATTTAATCCCTGCTCCATAAAGCTAAGAGCTATTAAGCTATCTGATAGATAGCCAAAACAAGTTAAAGTGGAAATAACAATAAATGAAAACAATATTTTATTGTCTTTCATTATATTAAAGTAATTAATTAGTGATATCTTGTTTTTTTTGCGATTAACATTGATCAACGGTTCTGAAACAAAAATATATAAGACTGCTGAAATAAAATAAAGGATTGATATTAAAATAAGAATCTGTTTTGTTGAGTAATAAATGAGAACAAAACCTAAAAATAACGGGGCCAACATTTTATATATTTGAAATAAAACCTGCCAATAACTAAAGTTTTTTTCAAATTGATTGGTTGATATGTTTTTTAATATTTTAAAATTAGAAGGTCCTAAAAATAAACGAAGGATGTTTTTAATAAAAGAATAAAGAATATATATATTAATGTCATCAATATTGTATTGAAAAGTGGTAATAACACCGCAAAGTACCGTCGTTTTGGCAATACGAGCAGGCCCTAATAAAGGTATGGTTCTGGCCTTTGCAGAAACATTCAATAATCTGGGGATTTTGTGCTTAGTGCCATTAGCCACTATCGGGTTAGTCGCAGGAAGTTCAAGCACAGCAATGGCCGTGCTATTCGTCGGATTGGTCATCGGTCTTACATTGACAATATTAGATTGCTGGCTGACGCGCTCGGCAAATCCTTCTCTATGAATCTTCGCCCTCTGGCTTTATTTCCCCACCATATATTTGATGGGGATATTGAATAGTTATTGTATCCAGAGGGACATGAGTAAATTTTCAGTTACAGCCAGAATAACCAAGCAAACAGAGAGATGATAGCGATACTGGCAATATTCAGCACTATACCCACTCTGACCATTTCAGTCTGTTTAATATGACCGGAGCTGAAAACAATCGCATTAGGTGGTGTGGCAACCGGCAACATAAAAGCACAGGATGCCCCAAATCCGATAATAAGCGTCAGCGTCATTACCGGCATCCCCAACGCTTCCGCAACGGTTGCGAATATCGGTACTAGCAAAGCAGCGCTGGCTGTATTACTGGTAAATTCAGTCAGGAAGATAATAAACGCAGCTACCGCAACAATAATCACAAACCAGTGGCTTGCGCCAAAAGTAGCGGCATACCATTCGCCATGATTTCACTAGCACCTGAGTTTTTCAAAATAGCGCTTAAAGTCAGACCACCGCCAAACAGTATCAACACACCCCACTCGGTATTATTCTGAATCTGCGACCAACTCGCCCCCCCCGTTATACCAATCAGAACAGCAGCACTGACAGCAATAATGGTATCCAGATCTTTCACTCCCCCTAAGGCAGAACTGATAACCGAGCTAAATATCCAGCAAAATACGGTTAATAGGAAGATCAGCATGGTCATCAGACGCTTGCCAGTCCAATCCAGTTTTTCCAGCTTCATGTCGAATTTATGATTCAAATTCGGGCGCAGCATCAGATACATAACACCCACCATCATTGGCAGCAGAATAACCACCAACGGAACCCCAAACTTCATCCAATTGAAGAAATCGATACCCAGTTGCGCCGCTGCAATCGCGTTTGGCGGGCTTCCCACCAAAGTACCTAAGCCACCGATACTTGCACTATAAGCTACACCCAACAGCACAAATACAAACGTATGGCGTTCAGAACGTGCATCCAGATTAGACAAAATACCCAAGACTAATGGCAGCATCATCGCGGCAGTCGCTGTGTTACTGATCCACATGGAAAGGCCCGCCGTCACACCAAACAACAACATCACCGCTACAGACAAACGTCCACGGGCAATCATCAGCAGACGGTTAGCAATCAGTCTGTCCAATCCTTGGATGTGGAGTGCAGTTGCCAGAGCAAAGCCACCAAAAAACAGGAAGATGATGGGATTAGCAAAAGATTTCAGCGCATCTCCCGTATTCATCAATCCCATACCAACGGCCAGAATTGGAATACATAATGCAGTAATAGTGACGTGAATAGCTTCGGTAAGCCACAGCACGCCAACAAATACCATTAGTGCTAAACCTGCATTAGCTTTTTCACCAAACGGTAACGTATTAAGTAGAATAAATAGTAATGCGATATCAGCAGCCAGAATAATTAAGCCTTTTTTATTCGAAAAATTTGGCCTTATAGCTGTGGTTAAAGATTCAGAAACATCCATGGTGACTCCATTAGCGCCGGTGATATCTGATCCACCATTGCTACAATTGTTAAAAAAATACAAGGCGTGTGAATATAAGAAGTCTTCTCTGGGAAGCAAATGCAGTTCTTTAAATTTTGGGATCTAAAGCGCGATAACTAGCCGATTAAATCATAACAGATGGCATTTTATACAAATTTTTGTTGTTACATCACATTATTACATCTTTATAGGTATAGGAAATCGCTATGTTTTATGAAAGTTTTTTGGGCACAAAAACAGGAGAACTTTCCCTCTTCCAAGCTATTGACAAACCCATTTAAAAAACTAGGGGGATGTTTTCGAATCAACGATGATTAAAAATCTGGCGAATTAATTTACCAGAAAGGTTATAGATTTGACGGGTATTTAAACATTAACAAGGCTATTTTTTTCATTTTTCACCGATAGCTTTATGATGGTAGGTTTTAAATTGTTATTAAAAGCTACTATTTAAATTTCTGGTTTTAATCGTACAAAGTTTTAACCGTTTTTTAAAACCCAATGGTCTTTTTCGTTTCCTGAATAATATTTAATTTAACCGTTTTCATTAAACTAACACTTAGTTTTTCCTTCTTATATTTTTAGATTTAAAACTAAAGAGGGTAACAGGTATGCTAACGATTTTAAAACACCCCTCATTCCTTTAATCATTTCTAATGTGATTAAATAAAATTTTTTATTCCTTTTTTCGCAGCTAATCGGGTTAACCCTGTTAAATGTTTTGACTTCTGTTATTAGATTAATGCTGTCTATACCCGTTATCTTTCAAATGGCACTAAAAGCGATCATCCACATTATTTAACCTAAGAGAATAGGACCACGAGCTATAAAATTATTTTACTGCTCGGTTATAAACAAGAGCGAAAATCAATACACACGTCAGATTTTCACACTTAATTAAACCAATTACATGAACAGCGAATTTTTTCACATTCCATATTGTAATTCTTCATTAAAAAAATAATTACTCATTGCGTCGTAAAAGTGATAACCTTACATCGAAGTTTTTACAGTTTTACAGTTTTACAGTTTTACAGTTTTACAGTTTTACAGTTTTACAGTTTTACAGTTTTACAGTTTTACAGTTTTACAGTTTTACAGTTTTACAGTTTTACAGTTTTACAGTTTTACAGTTTAATCATGATGGGTGAAATTATGAAAGATAAAACTATGAGTTTCTCTGTGAATAAAGATCTGGATGTTCATTCAAAAAGCTTTGATGCCTTCATCTCATATATGGAAAACAGCAACGATTTTTGGGCTATAAAAGACAACGAACATCGATTCGTCTATGCCAATGATACTATGCTTTATTACAGCGGTCTTCCTAAGGGTTTTAGCATAGAAGGGAGGCTTGTTAGTGAGTGTCCAGCTCCGTGGTCTGAGCTTGAAGATATTGTACATGCTAGTGATGGCAATGTAATGACGACTCAAAAGACTATTCCGGTATTAAACACCTTCACTTACGGCGGGAGAGAAAAAATAATCCAACCATTTTTGGTCGATGTTACACCACTAATGAAGGATGGAGAATGTATTGGGGTTGTGGGGCACGGTAGAAAACTTGAAATTTATTCCATGTATCATTTTGAAAACAACAGGCATCCTGAATCATTATCATTTGGCAACCCAACTGAGATTTTTACAGATAGAGAATTCGATATAGTATTTTTTGCTTTGCAATCATTAAGCGCTAAAGATATAGCGAGAAAATTAAGTATTACCTATAGAACGGTACAAAGCAGGCTACATGTCATTTACCAGAAAATAGGGATAAATTCATTAAGCCAGTTAAAAGAATATTGCAGGGGTAAAGGATATAATAACTATGCTCCTACCCGATTTATTAACCCTAATCCCTTTATACCTCTGGCATAACAATGAACCACATCGTTATTATCACTATGCCATTAGGGTTCTGCCAAGCAGAACCTTATGCTCCTGCCAAAACTCACTCAGCAGCGCGAAGGGTGATTTTACGGGATACCTCACATGGAGGTTATCACAGTTTTACAGTTCAATTATAATAGGTGAAATTATGAAAGATAACACTATGAGTTTCTCTGTAAACAAAGATTTGGATGTTCATTCAAAAAGCTTTGACGCCTTTATATCATATATGGAAAACAGCAACGATTTTTGGGCTATAAAAGACAAGGAACATCGATTCATCTATGCCAATGATACAATGATTTATTACAGCGGTCTTCCTAAAGGTTTTAATATAGAAGGGAGGCTTGATGGTGAGTGTCCAGCACCGTGGTCTGAGTTTGAAAATATTATACAAGCTAGTTGTGATGTTGTAATGACGAGTCAAAAAACCATTCCAGTATTAAACACCTTGACTTATGGTGGGAAACAAAAAATGATCCAACCATTTCTGACCAATGTTACACCGCTAATGAAGGATGGAGAATGCATTGGCATTGTTGGACACGGCAAAAAACTTGAAATTTACTCCATGTATCATTTTGAAAATAACATTCATCCAGAGTCATTAACTTTTGGCAAACCAACTGATTTATTTACCGACAGAGAGTTCGATATAGTATTTTTTGCATTGCAATCGCTAAGCGCTAAAGACATAGCTAGAAAATTAGGTATCACCTATAGAACGGTACAAAGTAGGTTACAATTTATTTACCAAAAAATAGGGATAAATTCATTAAGCCAGTTAAAAGAATATTGCAGGGGTAAGGGATATGATAACTACGCTCCTACCCGATTTATTAACCCTAATCCCTATATACCTCTAGTATAACAATGAACCACACCGTTATCGTCATTATGCTATTAGGGTTCTGCTTGGCAGAACCTTAAGCCTTGTTTCTCTCACATTCCATCCAGCATATTGCAATTATTCATTAAGAACATAATTACTAATAAAAATTTTACACAATATAGAATATTAGCATATTGAAGGTGATTATAGAAACTGCTCCTCTGTAAAATCATCCGCACCAAATAGGTGCCAAAAACTCATAAATATAATTATCCATTGTGTTGTAAAAGTGATAATTTTACATGGGAGTTTTTACAATTTAATCATATAGGTGAAATTATGAAAGATAACACGATGAGTTTCTCTGTAAACAAGGATCTGGATGTTCATTCAAAAAGCTTTGACGCCTTTATATCATATATGGAAAACAGCAATGATATTTGGGCTATAAAAGACAAGGAACATCGATTCATCTATGCCAATGATACAATGATTTATTACAGCGGTCTTCCTAAAGGTTTTAATATAGAAGGGAGGCTTGATGGTGAGTGTCCAGCACCGTGGTCTGAGTTTGAAAATATTATACAAGCTAGTTGTGATGTTGTAATGACGAGTCAAAAAACCATTCCAGTATTAAACACCTTGACTTATGGTGGGAAACAAAAAATGATCCAACCATTTCTGACCAATGTTACACCGCTAATGAAGGATGGAGAATGCATTGGCATTGTTGGACACGGCAAAAAACTTGAAATTTACTCCATGTATCATTTTGAAAATAACATTCATCCAGAGTCATTAACTTTTGGCAAACCAACTGATTTATTTACCGACAGAGAGTTCGATATAGTATTTTTTGCATTGCAATCGCTAAGCGCTAAAGACATAGCTAGAAAATTAGGTATCACCTATAGAACGGTACAAAGTAGGTTACAATTTATTTACCAAAAAATAGGGATAAATTCATTAAGCCAGTTAAAAGAATATTGCAGGGGTAAGGGGTATGATAACTATGCTCCTACCCGATTTATTAACACGAATCCCTATATAACTCTGGCATAACAATGCACAGCATCACTGTCGTTACTATGTCATTAGGGTTCTGCCAAGCAGAACCTTATGCTCCGCCCAAAACTCACTCAGCAGCGCGAAGGGTGATTTTACGGGATACCTCACATGGAGGTTATCACAGTTTTATAGTTCAATCATGATAGGTGAAATTATGAAAGATAACACGATGAGTTTCTCTGTAAATAAAGATCTGGATGTTTATTCAAAAAGCTTTGATGCTTTCATATCGTATATGGAAAACTGTAATGAGTTCTGGTATATAAAAGATAAGGAATCGAGATTTATCTATATGAATGATTACGGACTTCATCATAGCGGACTACCCAAAGGGTTTAATGTTGAAGGTAAACTGGATAGTGAGTGTCCGGTTTATTGGTCTGAGATTGCTGATATTATTCAATCTAATGATCGTAGAGTGATGGAGGAAAAAAAAAGTCATTCCTACTTTGATTACATTTATGTATGGCGGTAGGGATAAAATTATTCAACCATTTATGGCGGACGTCACGCCTTTGATAAAAGATGGAGAGTCGATTGGCGTAGTAGGCAGAGCTAAAAAGCTAGAAATTTTTTCAATGTATCATATGGAAATTAATAAACCTCCTGAATCATTATCATTTGGCAATCCAACTGATTTATTTACTGATAGAGAGTTCGATATAGTATTTTTTGCTTTGCAATC
>NZ_CAWNWY010000015.1:32767-104332 GCF_963878365.1 Photorhabdus sp. HUG-39
ATAACACGATGAGTTTCTCTGTAAACAAGGATCTGGATGTTCATTCAAAAAGCTTTGACGCCTTTATATCATATATGGAAAACAGCAATGATATTTGGGCTATAAAAGACAAGGAACATCGATTCATCTATGCCAATGATACAATGATTTATTACAGCGGTCTTCCTAAAGGTTTTAATATAGAAGGGAGGCTTGATGGTGAGTGTCCAGCACCGTGGTCTGAGTTTGAAAATATTATACAAGCTAGTTGTGATGTTGTAATGACGAGTCAAAAAACCATTCCAGTATTAAACACCTTGACTTATGGTGGGAAACAAAAAATGATCCAACCATTTCTGACCAATGTTACACCGCTAATGAAGGATGGAGAATGCATTGGCATTGTTGGACACGGCAAAAAACTTGAAATTTACTCCATGTATCATTTTGAAAATAACATTCATCCAGAGTCATTAACTTTTGGCAAACCAACTGATTTATTTACCGACAGAGAGTTCGATATAGTATTTTTTGCATTACAATCGCTAAGCGCTAAAGATATTGCCAGAAAATTAAGTATTACCTATAGAACGGTACAAAGCAGGCTACATATCATTTATCAGAAAATAGGGATAAATTCATTAAGCCAGTTAAAAGAATATTGCAGGGGTAAGGGGTATGATAACTATGCTCCTACCCGATTTATTAACACGAATCCCTATATAACTCTGGCATAACAATGCACAGCATCACTGTCGTTACTATGTCATTAGGGTTCTGCCAAGCAGAACCTTATGCTCCGCCCAAAACTCACTCAGCAGCGCGAAGGGTGATTTTACGGGATACCTCACATGGAGGTTATCACAGTTTTATAGTTCAATCATGATAGGTGAAATTATGAAAGATAACACGATGAGTTTCTCTGTAAATAAAGATCTGGATGTTTATTCAAAAAGCTTTGATGCTTTCATATCGTATATGGAAAACTGTAATGAGTTCTGGTATATAAAAGATAAGGAATCGAGATTTATCTATATGAATGATTACGGACTTCATCATAGCGGACTACCCAAAGGGTTTAATGTTGAAGGTAAACTGGATAGTGAGTGTCCGGTTTATTGGTCTGAGATTGCTGATATTATTCAATCTAATGATCGTAGAGTGATGGAGGAAAAAAAAAGTCATTCCTACTTTGATTACATTTATGTATGGCGGTAGGGATAAAATTATTCAACCATTTATGGCGGACGTCACGCCTTTGATAAAAGATGGAGAGTCGATTGGCGTAGTAGGCAGAGCTAAAAAGCTAGAAATTTTTTCAATGTATCATATGGAAATTAATAAACCTCCTGAATCATTATCATTTGGCAATCCAACTGATTTATTTACTGATAGAGAGTTCGATATAGTATTTTTTGCTTTGCAATCACTAAGCGCCAAAGATATTGCTAGAAAATTAGGTATTACCTATAGAACGGTACAAAGCAGGTTACAATTTATTTACCAAAAAATAGGAATAAACTCATTAAGCCAGTTAAAGGAATATTGCAGAGATAAGGGGTACGATAATTATGCTCCTACCCGATTTATTAACCCTAATCCCTATATACCTCTGGCATAACAATGAACCACACCGTTATCATCACTATGCTATTAGGGTTCTGCTTGGCAGAACCTTAAGCCTTGTTTCTCTCACATTCCATCCAGCATATTTCATATTGCAATTACTCATTAAAAACATAATTACTAATAAAAATTTTACACAATATAGAATATTAGCATATTGAAGGTGATTACAGGAAACTGCTCCTCTGTAAAATCATCCGCACCAAATAGGTGCCCAAAAACTCATAAATATAATTATCCATTGTGTCGCAAAAGTGATAACCTTACATGGAAATTATTCCAGTTTTACCGTTTAATCATATAGGTGAAATTATGAAAGATAACACTATGAGTTTCTCTGTAAATAAAGATCTGGATGTTCATTCAAAAAGCTTTGATGCTTTCATATCATATATGGAAAACAGCAACGATTTTTGGATCATAAAAGATAGCGAATCTCGATTCGTTTATGCTAATGATGTTACACATTATTACTGCAACCTACCCAAAGGTTTTAATATGGAAGGTAGGCTTGATATTGAATGTCCAGGACCGTGGGTTGATTTTGTAGATGTTATACAAGCTAATGATAGAAACGTAATGACGAGTCAAAAAACCATTCCGGTACTAAACACTTTCACTTATGGCGGAAGACAAAAAATAATCCAACCACTACTAGTCAATATTACTCCTCTAATGAAGGACGGAAAATGCATTGGCATTGTTGGGCACGGTAAAAAACTTGAAATTTATTCCATGTACCATTTTGAAAACAACAGGCACCCTGACTCATTAACTTTTGGCAAACCAACTGATTTATTTACCGACAGAGAGTTCGATATAGTATTTTTTGCATTACAATCACTAAGCGCTAAAGATATTGCCAGAAAATTAAGTATTACCTATAGAACGGTACAAAGCAGGCTACATATCATTTATCAGAAAATAGGAATAAATTCATTAAGCCAGTTAAAAGAATATTGTAGGGGTAAGGGATATGATAACTACGCTCCTACCCGATTTATTAACACGAATCCCTATATAACTCTGGCATAACAATGAACCACTCCGTCACTGTTCCATTAGGGTTCTGCCAAGCAGAATCCTACCCACTTCCAAAAAAATTTTTGGTTTACCCGCTTTTGTAATATTACGCCTATCTGGCGATCCGTGAAATCAACAGAAATATAGAGAGGAATGTCAGCACAGTACAAAAGATTAAATAATTTATACAGAAAAATTAATTATGACAAACATCAAGGCAGGGAGTTAATCACTCCATTTTAATCATACCTGAAACTTTCCACAAAACACTAGAAAAGTTTCAGGTACTTAATCTCTTCTCATTGACTTTTTTTCGAGAAGTTTATTTTAATTCATTTTGAATATCTGCTTGGCCATATTTCAAAAGGCTCACAATTTAGAGCGGTAGCAATGAGTTTCTCACCTTTAGGCCACGGACGATGCAAAGCATTTGATAAAGTGGATGATGCAAGCCCCGCATCCCTTGAAACAGCAGCTAACGACGTTCCCCGTTTTTTAAGCCCTGCAATAATATCAGCCGGGTGCCAGTCGTTTTTTACAATCATTCCTTATTCTCCTTTCAGTTTGGTTATTCAAGGTGCTATATTCATACTTTCTTCAAATTTATATTTTTATACCCGTTATCTTTCAAGTTGCCTCTTTGTTGGCTGCACTCGCTCACCCCGGTCACATAGTTATCTATGCTCCCGGGGATTCGCTCCCTTGCCGTCGCGATGTATCTTGAAATCCATAGGGTATATATTGTTACAGCTTTTCCCCTGAGTCCGCACTGGTGCGGAATACTAAAAAATAACTGTACTAAAACGTTAAATCCCGCTAAGTACAGCCAAATATTCTCCGAATAAGAAAATATTATATCTAACGATTAAAAGTCATAAATGAATTTTAATCGTTAATAAATGTTCTTTTATGAATACTCGAATATTTAAAAAGTTTAGTTATTTTGGGAAATGTTGGAAGCTGCATTAAATACATTAATGAATGCCCTAAAAAAGCGCTTCAATTACGAGGAATAACACCCATTAAATACTTTATGTCCATCGAAAAGTTACTTGTGCAACGGCAAATCAGCCAGTCGATAATTATCGACTGGCTGAATGACTGTTAACGTGCTTCATTCTGTGCCGTTAACCTATCCTTAATGCGGCAAAACCATCTCCCTCCCAATAACGCCACCCCAAGTTCAAGAGAAGCTATTGCAGCTAGAGTGAGGATAAACAAGGTCTTGCCCGCACCCACTAATATCCATCCACCTATTGCAGGAAATCCAAATATCCCCACAAAGTAGGCGACAACGAACCAAGTGAGGGCAGCGTGACGATTCTCAAGCGCAGAATCGTTTACTGCCCATGTTTGAATAACGGGATACACCAATCCATAGCCTATTCCCGTTAACATGGCCGCCAAAACCTGGAACATGGGGTTAACTGGTATGCCTAACAGGGCCAGAATGCCCATGATTAAGAATAACATCAGCGCGATGACCAATGGGATACGGGGCATCATCGATAAACGCCGGGCTAACAAAAGCCGCGACACAACCACAGTCGCTGCATGTACAGCAAAGAATGTACTTGCATTTGCTTGAGTCCCTTCAACCAACGAACTTTGGAACGACATCATTCCAGAGAATACGCAGCCTCCCAGACCTACCATCACAATAGGACGGATCGCACTGCTGGCAGCAATCTTGGTTATTTTTCTCACCCAAGGTCTCAGTGATAACTCCCGTTGACCATGCGGTTCCCTGATCCCAAAGGTCGCCAGAAGTAGTGAGGCGAGGATGCCAATGACGCCAACAAAGAGAAACGTTGTTTGTATGGGCACTCCTGCCTGTTCAACCGCGGCGGCGAGGAGGATGGGACTGCCGCAAATTCCAGCCATTTGAAACGCGCTGAAACGGGTAAACCAGTGGCCCCTGTCAGCATCAGTGACACGCTCTGACAACGCCATAGGCCCACTGATATAGAACATTCCCCAACCAAGTCCAATCAAAAATGCTGCGATACGCGGGATGTAACTCAGTTCACCGCTGAAACCCCCTAAAAGAAAATAACCACAAGACATCGCCAGCGCCGCGAGGGCTGCAAGGCGTGATGCTTCCAGTTGCCCGGCAAACCATCCAACCAAAGGAACGCCAATCAAAGTGCCGACCAAGGCCACGCTAAGGGTCGTCCCAGTGTCAATGTCACTCCCCCCTTGTGAGCGAAAATACGCGGAAATAAGAAAGGTGGCACCATATCCCCCCGCAGTGAACAGGGTTCCGAACAGGAGAAAAAGTGCCGACATTGTTCGCATAAGTCAAACTCCATCTTAATTATTACAGGACGCCGAATGGCTTTGGCACCATCGACCTCAGTTTATTCACCGCTTTTTCCAGACGGAGACAAACATAGCGTATCTCGTCTTCATTATTAAATCTTCCTAACCCGAAGCGCACACTGGCTTGAGCCTGTGCATCACTGACGCCTATTGCCTTCAGTACATGTGACGGTGCCCTGTTAGCGGATGTGCATGCAGACCCAGAGGACAACGCAACTTCGGAAAGCTCCAGCAAAAGCGAATCAGCATCCAAACCGTTGAAGGAGACATTTAACAGACCGGGAAGGCATTCGGTAAGATGACCGTTTATCCGAACGTCAACCACATTCTCGATAATATACGAGCGAAGTAAATCCCGTAAATAACGTAACCTCATCGACTCATCAGGCAAGTTTTTAACCGACAGTTCGACGGCCCGCCCGAAGCCTACTATCCCCGGGACGTTAAGAGTTCCAGAGCGTAAGCCTCGCTCATGTCCCCCACCAACGATGAGAGGAGCGAGTGTTATATTCTTATTACGTGAATCGATATAAAGTGCACCGACCCCCTTTGGTCCATATATTTTGTGCGCAGAAAATGAGGCAAGGCTGATATTCATGCGCTGTACATCAAATTTTATTTTGCCGAGCGCTTGCGTGGCATCGGTATGAAGAGGAATGTCATGTTCCTTACAGATCGCGCCTATCTCTTCAATTTTTTGTATTGAACCAATCTCGTTGTTGGCGGCCATAATCGAAACGAGATAGGTATCATCTCTTATTGCACGAGATATTAAATCTGGGGATACGATGCCGTCGCTTTGCGGCGGTAAGTAGGTCACCTCCGTTCCCATTGCTTCGAGCCTACTACAACAATCAAGGACAGCCTTATGCTCAATTGTCGATGTGATGACATGCCCCCTTTTGCCCCGATGTTGAAGGCCCGCGATTGCAAGATTGTTCGACTCGGTGGAACCCGACGTGAATATAATATCGGAATGACTCGTCGCATTTATCGATGTTGATATCAATTTTCTTGCATTATCAACAGCTTCCATAGCTTTCCACCCAAATGCATGGTGATTACTGGCAGCATTTCCATAAGCGCTGGTAAAATAGGGCATCATAGTTTGAAGCACGTCGGGATCTAATGGCGTTGTAGCATTGTTATCCAAATATATCGGCCGGGTTAAGTTGTACATAATTTATTTCCCCCACTAACAAACGAAGATGAAATTATTTTTTTATTATCTTGACTATATCTATACCCTATGGATTTCAAGATGCATCGCGGCGGCAAGGAAACGAATCCCCGGGAGCATAGAGAACTATGTAACCAGAGTGAATGCAGCCAACAAAGAGGCAACCTGAAAGATAACGGGTATATATCTGCTAGGCAGTAATTACATCACCTTGACTCACCTCCCCCTCTTCATTAACAAGATTAAGACGAATGGCGGTTGAAACACCGAGCATATGACTGAGTTGCAGCCCACGCACATAGGCCAAAGCTCTCGACCAAGCGCAATCCTCAAAGAACACCTCCAGAATAGTATCTGAGCCTTTGTGATCACCGGCAGCTTTCTCAAAGTACTCCTTCGTAATTGCTGCACAGGTGAGTTTCTGAGTCGGCTCTTCGTAAGCAGCATCTGATGTCGGTGGTTTGCCGTCAGCGAGGTTTTTGGACACCATCCGCCGTGTGATGATTTCGGGTATTTCTCCAGAGGCTAGGATGTGGACAAGGTGCTGCCTGGCTGAATCTTCGTGAATAACACGTATCTCACTGAGCGGAATCTGATATTTTTCTGCTACGGGCAAGAAGATATTCCTGATCGAGGCGTGGAGATGACTCAGACGAGGGTTCCGTTTTTGAGAATTAGTGAGATTATTTATCAGGAACTGGAGGCGGAATATCCCATGATGATCGAACGCCACGGATATCCTCGGTAATTGACCACATTCATCTTGGCTTCGTTTGGCGAACATCAGAGCAGCCTCAAAGGCTTTCAACTGAGCCTCGACAACTATCTCGCTATCCTTATTGAGATAAACTCGTGAATTCCCTGCCAATATGCTTACGTTAGTTTCTCGCTGATTCATTTTCATCAATATCCTTTTCCAAGATGGATCGTACGTATAAGGATGACCGCAAAAATCCATTAATTTTTAGATCGGGGAAGTTCTATAAAGAGTGGTCAATATAACGAATGGAAAATAAGGCGATCTTTATAATTTCACGTACGTTAAATATCTTTTTCTCTTGCGACCCCGGTTATGAAATAAATATGTCTGATATCAAGCAAAAGTATAATTGCCATAAAAAAGCTGAGTTCTGAGTTCTGAGTTCTGAGTTCTGAGTTCTGAGTTCTGACTAAAGGTTAGCGTGTCTTTTCTATTAAAAAATAGATCTTCGTCTTGTTTAAATGTTTTTTTCTTTTTAACCTTGCAGTCGAGGCTCTGAGCCCGACCATCGGACATCATTTAGCTCTCAGCTTACCGGGTAATTCTGTCACACCAATACAAGGCTCTAGTTGCCAAGTATGGATATGTCCGAACTGTTGTTGAGACAGCTAACTAAAATCCGTTATATCAAGGTAAATCTTCTCAGCAACATTAAAGGGGGGATTCTCGCTATTAAGCCATCGGCGAAAAGTTTCATATGTGAAAACATGGCTGCACCGACCGACTGCCTCAGGAAAACTCAAAAATTGACGTTGTAGAAGTTATCAGGCTATTACCCTTATGAAGGAAGGTTTTAGCCTTTCATTTGGAAGAATAAAATTATTTCAGGTTTGTCATGCTCAAACATCAACCTATTACACACAGCTCAACTTAATTCTTTCTCTTC
The DNA here is from genome assembly GCF_963878365.1 of Photorhabdus sp. HUG-39. Classification (NCBI taxonomy): domain Bacteria; kingdom Pseudomonadati; phylum Pseudomonadota; class Gammaproteobacteria; order Enterobacterales; family Morganellaceae; genus Photorhabdus; species Photorhabdus sp. HUG-39. Next base: position 40,544 of record NZ_CAWNWY010000015.1, read on the forward strand.
GAATCACAGCTAGCTCTCCGCTCAACAAACATATTTAAAAATCCATCAGTTATCCTCTTACTATCCGAATAAATCAGCATGGCTACCAACTCGATACAAGATCAATTCAGTGTCCGTACGTCGATAAATCAGTAGTAAATCCGGTGCTCCATGACATTCCAAATAACCAATATAGTTACCGCTCAGACGGTGTTCTTTGTACTTCGGTGGTAATGGCTGGCCGGTTTGCAAAAGCGCAAGAGTTTTCATAATGATTTCTTGCGCTTTTTTATTGTTAACGTACTTTTTGGCATCCCTTTTAAATCGGCTCTGATAAACGAAAATCAGCACTGTTACCAACCTAAATCACTTTTTAATTCATCAAGCGTGTTGGAACGGTGAACACCTATCCCGTTCTCTAGATCATGAATTGCCTGTAACGTCTCGCTATTCGGTTGCAGCAACCCATCCGGTAGCCGACCTTCTGCGGCTAATCGATTAATAACCATACGTATAACGGTAGATAAATCGAGCCCAAGTGCTTTGGCATTTGCCATTGCCGCCGCTTTGCAGGCTGGTGACACCCTGGCTCTGACAACAGTATCAGTCATAGTAAATGCTCCCCTGTGTGTTTGATTAGAACACCGTAGCCTTTTTGTAGCCACACGTCAAAAGATTATAAATATGACTTGGTAGCCAATTATCTGAGGAGGGTTTTACCCCTCCTGTTTAATTCTAATACTTAATTAATTACCTATTAAGCCTGACCTTTTACTTCTTTCAGGCCATAGAAAGGAGCGCGGTTACCCAAAGCTTCTTCAATACGGATCAACTGATTGTATTTAGCAACGCGATCAGAGCGACTCATAGAACCGGTTTTGATTTGACCTGCCGCGGTACCTACTGCCAGATCAGCAATAGTCGCATCTTCAGTTTCACCAGAACGATGAGAAATTACCGCCGTGTAACCTGCGTCTTTTGCCATTTTAATCGCTGCCAGTGTTTCAGTGAGAGAACCAATCTGGTTGAATTTAATCAAAATGGAGTTAGCAATGCCTTTCTCAATACCTTCTTTCAGGATCTTAGTATTGGTAACAAACAGGTCATCACCAACCAACTGGATTTTTTCGCCCAGCACTTTTGTCTGGTAAGCGAAGCCTTCCCAGTCAGATTCATTCAAGCCATCTTCAATAGAAACAATCGGATATTTTCTGGTCAAATCTTCGAGGTAATGAGTGAACTCTTGAGAAGTGAAAGTTTTACCTTCACCTTTCAGTTCGTAATTACCGGTTTCTGGGTTGTAGAATTCAGAAGCAGCACAATCCATAGCCAAAGTGACATCTTTGCCCAGAACATAACCCGCTTGTTCTACCGCTTCTTTAATAGCAGCCAGTGCAGCCGCGTTAGATTCCAGGTTAGGCGCATAGCCCCCTTCGTCACCAACCGCAGTACTCATGCCTTTTGCTTTCAGAACTTTAGCCAAGTTATGGAAAACTTCAGAACCGATACGAACCGCCTCTTTCAGCGTTTTTGCTCCAATCGGTTGAATCATAAATTCCTGGATATCAACGTTGTTATCCGCGTGCTCACCACCATTGATGATGTTCATCATCGGCAACGGCATAGAAAATTTACCCGGAGTGCCATTCAATTCAGCAATGTGCTCGTACAACGGCATGCCTTTCGCTGCTGCTGCGGCTTTAGCGTTAGCCAGAGAAACCGCCAGAATCGCATTAGCACCAAATTGAGATTTATTTTCAGTACCATCCAGGTCGATCATGATCCTGTCGATGTTAGCCTGATCTTTCGCATCCTGACCGATAACTGCCTGTGCAATCGAGCCATTTACTGCATCAACAGCTTTCAGTACACCTTTACCCATAAAACGGGATTTGTCACCGTCACGCAGTTCCAACGCTTCACGGGAACCGGTAGATGCACCAGAGGGTGCAGCCGCTAAACCCACAAACCCCCCTTCCAGATGCACTTCTGCTTCTACGGTTGGGTTACCACGGGAGTCAATGATTTCACGACCGATCACTTTAACGATTTTGGACATTAGGTTTTCCTCAGTACAAGTTACATTTCAGGTAAGTGACGGAACACGTCATACCGCCACTCACTGCACATCTTATTTGAGCTGGCCTTTCTGATATTTACCGGCGGCTTTAATAAAACCAGCAAATAACGGATGACCATCACGAGGAGTGGAAGTAAATTCTGGGTGGAACTGACAAGCCACGAACCAAGGATGCTCTGGAATCTCAATAATTTCTACGAGCTTATTGTCCACTGAACGACCCGCTACCCGCAGACCCGCATCTTCAATACGTTTCAACAATAAGTTATTCACTTCATAACGATGCCGATGACGTTCAACAATCGTATCTGCCCCATACAAGGTGCGCACTAAACTCTCTTTTGTCAGGTGGCATGGCTGACCACCCACACGCATCGTTCCACCAAGATCACTCTCTTCGCTACGCACTTCTAAATTACCGTCTTCATCTCGCCATTCAGTGATCAGACCAATAACCGGAAACCGGCAATCAGGTTCAAATTCTGTTGAGCTGGCTTTTTCCAAACCCGCAACATGACGAGAAAACTCAATCAATGCTACCTGCATGCCGAGACAGATCCCCAGATAAGGAATTTTGTTCTCACGCGCATAACGGGCTGTCATGATTTTGCCTTCCACACCACGACCACCAAAACCACCAGGCACCAGAATCGCATCCAACCCCTTCAATAATTCAACGCCACGGGTTTCAACATCTTGGGAATCAATTAGCTTGATATTCACCGTTAGACGATTTTTCAATCCACCGTGCTTCAATGCCTCAATCACGGATTTGTACGCATCGGGCAGTTCAACGTATTTACCCACCATCCCAATAGTGACTTCACCGGAAGGGTTAGCTTCTTCGTAAATGACTTGTTCCCATTCTGACAAATTTGCTTCCGGGCAATCGAGGCTGAATCGTTTACAAATATAATCATCTAAGCCTTGAGATTTCAATAGCCCTGGGATTTTATAAATGGAATCAACGTCTTTTAGGGAGATAACCGCTTTCTCCGGCACATTACAGAAAAGAGCAATTTTTGCCCGCTCATTAGCCGGAATGACGCGATCTGAACGACAAATCAGAATATCCGGTTGAATACCGATAGAAAGCAGCTCTTTTACCGAGTGCTGAGTCGGCTTAGTTTTGACTTCGCCAGCCGCTGCCAGATAAGGCACCAGTGTCAGATGTAGATATAAAGTGTGTTCACGACCAACTTCTACTGCCATTTGACGAATGGCTTCGAGGAATGGCAAGGATTCGATATCACCGACAGTACCACCAACTTCCACCAGTACCACGTCATGACCTTCACCACCACTGATGATGCGATCCTTAATTTCATTGGTGATGTGAGGAATGACTTGAACCGTCGCGCCAAGATAGTCGCCACGGCGCTCTTTACGCAAAACTTCGGAATAAACCCGACCCGTGGTGAAGTTATTGCGACGAGTCATTTTAGTGCGGATGAAACGCTCATAGTGACCTAAATCGAGATCAGTTTCAGCACCGTCTTCGGTAACGAAAACCTCCCCGTGTTGGATTGGGCTCATCGTACCTGGATCGACATTGATGTACGGGTCCAGTTTCATAATCGTGACATTGAGTCCACGGGCTTCGAGTATAGCCGCCAAAGAGGCTGCGGCAATGCCTTTACCCAGAGAGGATACGACCCCGCCGGTCACAAAAATATAATTAGTTTTCATGCTGAACCTGAAAGTTTAGGTTTAAAAGATGATGGATATAACCAAGACGGGAAAGCAGTATACCCGAACCTTAAATGCGCTACAAATAATCTGCGCATAAATAAGGTTATTTTCCCCTTCACCGCATTCTCAATGTAGACATGAAGTACATACACAAACTTCATTTTTCATGAAGCCAATCGTTATTGGCTCTTTTCAACGTCGAATGATTTTATTGCCTTAATTGATTAAAAAACAGTATGATTGCTTCCATTGAGATCATTTCGTCTGAATTTAACACAGATAGAAGACCCAATATAGATAATAGTAGCTTATGAGTTAAGGGGTGATGCCATGATTATACTGACTCAGGAACAATTCGATAAAATTATTGATATAGAGGACAATACTTATATTGAAAAAATCAGGCAATGCATTTTGTCAGAACATGCCGATTTGGTTGTGCATGAGGATGAGAAAAATTTGCATAAGCGACTTAAAGAAGCCTATCGGTATTTAATCGAAGACCTGGGCTTTAAAGATAAAAAGCTGATTAAATCATACCTTTATTTAACAGCATTTAATCGTGACTTCCACGGTGTACCAGAAATCAAAAATGCCCTTGAAGCAGGGGAAAACCCGGAACAACAATACAAAGATATCTTGAGAATAATAGATAACTTGTTGAAAAGGAGCAATTAACATGCCTTTACCTCTGGTAGTTCCGGTCGCCCTGACTGCGGCTGAATATGCAGCATCAGCCCTTACGGGCATATTAGTTGGCGTTGGTGTTGGCCTCGGTGTTGAGGAGATGACAAAAGAGGATGAAAAAGAGGAATCGCTAGCCCAAACAGATGAAATCAGTACAGCAAGGGAAGAATGCAAGGTGTGTCCAGCCACTGAGAAAGTAAGTTCTAGCTGGGAGAGTACCAGTTCATATTCGCAGGTTACCCTAGATTATCAACTCCAGATAGCTAAAACCGTTTACAAACCGGACGCCAAACTTATACAAGTTTGGGAATGCTTAGGCGTGAGTTTTGATGGTTGGCGCCCGGAATGGTGCCTGTTTCTGGAATCCAAAGCTAAGTATGATCAGTTTTTTAGGAATGGAGAACCGATGGGATGGTGGACAGGAAGTGAGCCTATGAAAGATCAAGGAAGGCGACAACAAGCCGTGTGTACTTCATTGAACGGCATTCCAAGTTCTCACTGGCATTTTATGGAGCCAGTTAGCGCTGCTTACTATTTACAGGAATTTTCTAGTTATCCCAATATTAAAGTATTTCATACTCCCTTATTTAGATAATCTGAGGTAATACATGGCTATTTTATCGCTAAAAATAAAACTATATTTTGACTGGAAAGAACCCTTGACTCCCCAAGTAGTACTTGCTGATTTATATAAAATAACACAACGGATTGACCTATTCTTCGGGCGTCATAAAACTTGGTATTTAACAGGTCATACTCGTAAAGAAGCATTGGAACACCTTGTTTTTGAAGAACAACACCCGACGGAGAAAGCGGCTCAAGAGTTTGAAAAAAGTTATAAAAAAAATTTCCCTTTTATAGGAAAACAAATCTGGGATGGTGAAGTTGATGATCTTGCCTGTTCCCTATTTTATGAGAACTATCGTATTGATAGACTAGGGCAAACTGAAATAACAATAAGACTCAATATTGACGAAAAAGAGTTTCAGTTTTCACGGTTGATTGATTTTATTACCTTTTTAGTTCTCAGCCATAATGCTCCCTACATTATGGTGGAAACTAACGGCTATACCTTGAAACGAAATCAGGTATTTCCCGGCAGGTTAAGTGCAGGCTGGATGATTTATTTACCCTTCGTTATAGACCGCTCATTGTTACCAATGGCAGATGAAATCTTGCCTATTGCCAATGATAAAGAGCAATTGGGCACATTAATCATCACCAAAAAAGGCATTTTTGACGGTGAAAATCAGGACGATATTGATAAAGCCAATGATGTTGAAATTCAGTTGTTAAATCTGGGATTACTGCCATTAATGACTGAAGTTTAACGGCGACGAGATAATTTTCTATTCTTCATCATTCTTTTGATATCTCTTCGTGAATCAGCGCCACTTTCCATTTCCGCTTTTTTCGTGCTGATAACAGCCCCCTTGGGCTGTTTGCCATCCCTTTACTCAAAAAAATAAAAATTCCAGCTTTCATGCTACTCTTTCCGATTACTGTTTCTTAACCTGTTGCCATATTTGTTCCATTTCTTCCAATGTTGCCGCTTCCAAGGTATGGCCTTGGTTCAGGATCTGCTTTTCTACTTCTCTAAATCGGTTCTCAAACTTATTGCATGCTTTTTGCAATGCAATTTCCGGTTTGTATCCGAGATGGCGCGATAAATTCACAACGGCAAACAACAAATCGCCAATTTCCTCTTCCAGATGTTGTTGATCAACCACCGCCTGATAAGCTTCATCCATTACTTCGTCGATCTCTTCATAAACTTTGTCCAGCACCGGCCCCAAGGTATTCCAATCAAAACCGACCGCAGCACAACGTTTCTGTATTTTATACGCTTTCATCAATGCAGGCAGACCTGCCGGAATGTCATCAAGGATCGAATGCAAATCTTTTTGTGCTCTTTCCTGCGCCTTATGTTTTTCCCAACCACTGATAGCCACATCACCGCTGATATCCTGCTGCTGACCAAAAATATGTGGATGGCGACGTTCCAGCTTATCGCTAATTGCATTGCTGATATCATCAAAATCAAACAACTGTTGCTCTTTGCCCATTTCAGCATAGAACACTACCTGGAATAACAGATCGCCCAATTCTTCTTTTAGATCAGAAAAATCACCCCGTTCAATGGCGTCAATGACTTCATAAGTCTCTTCTAATGTATAAGGCGCGATAGTTTTGAATGTCTGTTGCTTGTCCCAAGGACATCCCTGTTGAGGATGGCGCAATTGCGCCATAATCCCCAGTAACCGTTCTATACCCGTCATCTTTCAAGTTGCCTCTTGGTTGGCTGCACTCGCTCACCCCAGTCACATAGTTCGCTATGCTCCCGGGGATTCTCTCCCTTGCCGTCGCGATGCAGCTTGAAATCCATAGGGTATATAGCAAATGATTTCATTTTTTATCCAAATTTTCCTGCTGTCAGTTGCCATGAAGACGTTTAGCTTCAATAATATCCGGTAACTGATTGATTTTCGCCAAAATCCGCCCCAGTACTTGCAGGTTATAAATCTCAATACTCATGTCAATAGTAGCAATCTGCTGTTTTATATCACTACGGCTACTCACCCCAAGTACGTTCACCTTCTCATTAGCCAAAATCGTGGTGATATCACGCAACAATCCACTGCGATCATTCGCAACAACACGCACAACCAGTGAGTAACCGCTGGAATAGCTCTCTCCCCAAACCGCATCCACCACCCTTTCCGGCGCATTTGCCTGCAACTCGGCCAGTTGTTCACAATCAACCCAGTGGATAGAGATCCCTCGGCCACGAGTGATAAAGCCGACAATCTCATCGCCGGGAATGGGCTGGCAGCAACGGGCAATGTGATGCATCAAATTACCCACACCTTCTACCACAATCCGCCCATCATCTTTAGCAGAACTACGCTGTGGATGTGATTTACTCTCTAAATTGCGAAGCGCTTCCCGATCTGCATCCTCTGCGGTGGTTTTCTTAAGTTTGCTTTGTAAGAAATTGACCAACTGGTTAATACGGATATCACCAACCCCAATGCCCGCCAGTACTTCATCAAGTGTATGGACGTTATAACGCGCAATGAGCAACTTTTCCGCTTCTTTTAGGCTGAGATCCAGATGTGCCAGTTCATTATCCAGCATCTGACGACCCGCGATAATGTTTTTATCCCGATCCTGTTTGCGGAACCAGTTATGGATTTTCGCCCGACCACGGCTTGTGGTGACATATCCCAAGTTTGGATTTAACCAATCACGACTTGGGTTCGGGTGTTTCTGCGTGATGATTTCAATCTGATCGCCCATTTCCAACTGATAGCTGAACGGCACAATGCGACCACTAATTTTCGCGCCAATACAACGATGCCCCACATCGCTGTGAATATGGTAGGCAAAATCCAGTGGCGTAGAACCGGCCGGGAGATCAATAACATCCCCTTTCGGTGTAAATACATATACCCGATCATCAAACACCTGGCTGCGAACTTCATCTAGCACCTCATCAGAATCAGCCATCTCTTCCTGCCATGCGATCAGTTTACGCAGCCATGCAATACGCCCTTCATATCCAGCACGATTGCCCGCTATTGCCCCTTCTTTATATTTCCAGTGGGCAGCAATTCCTAATTCTGCATCTTCATGCATCTGGCGGGTACGGATCTGAATTTCCAATGTCTTACCGCCCGGCCCAAGGACTACGGTATGAATGGATTGATAGCCATTAGGCTTCGGATTAGCAACATAATCATCGAATTCATCCGGCAAATGACGATAGTGAGTATGTACTATCCCCAGAGCCGCGTAACAATCCTGTAAACGTTCAACCACAATCCGCACAGCCCGAACATCAAACAGCTCATCAAATGCCAGTGATTTTTTCTGCATTTTGCGCCAGATGCTGTAGATATGTTTAGGGCGCCCGTATATCTCAGTCGTGACGCCCTCTTTGAGCATATGTTTACGTAATGTATTGACAAAGTGATCAATATACTGCTCACGATCAATGCGCCGCTCATGCAGTAATTTCGCAATTTTTTTATATTCATCAGGATGGAGATAACGGAAGCAGTAATCCTCAAGTTCCCATTTAAGTTGACCAATGCCCAGACGGTTAGCAAGCGGCGCATAAATATTGGAACACTCTTTCGCAGCCAGTACGCGCTCATCTTCAGTCGCCTCTTTAACTTCCCGCAAATGGGCAATCCGCTCTGCCAATTTGATAATGACACAACGAAAATCTTCCACCATTGCCAGTAGCATCCGGCGCACATTATCAACCTGTACAGAGCAGATTGAATCGTGATGAGTGGCTTTTAACTGGCGAATGGCATCCATTTCCATCACGCCTTTCACCAGATTGGTAATCGTGCTGCCAAACGCTTCGGTGACAGTTTCAGCACCGAGTAATTTTGCATCCATTAACGGGAACAGTAACGCCGCACGCATACTGTCGTTATCCATACTTAACGTGGAGAGAATCTCAACCATTTCTACGCCACGCCATAATAGAAGTTCTGAATCAGGATGATTTTGCGCTTTTTCGTGACAATAACGCCAGGTTTCGGCTAATTTCTCACCAATTTGAAGATTCGCTATATTTAAACTCGCGATCCACCGGTTTACTGCAAACTCTCCCGCAGGGGTTAAATGAGCACTTCTTACCGCAACCATAATCTCTCCCGACGACTTCATAACTTTCATCTAGCCATGATCTAACGGCTAAATAGCACCATTGACTCCAAATGGCTTGTATGTGGAAACATGTCCAGCATCCGCACACTGATAATATGATAGCCAGCCTCAAGCAGAATCTTACTGTCCCGTGCCAATGTTGTTGGATTACAAGAGACGTAGACCACTTTTTCAGGGGCCAGCTTGACAATGTGTGACATGACTATTGTCGCACCAGCACGCGCCGGATCTAATAGGACTTTATTAAACCCCAACTTTGCCCAAGGTTGATGACGTATGTCAGCTTCCAAATTTTCATGGCAGAAAGATAGGTTATCCAAATTATTTAATCTGGCATTATATTGCCCATTAGCTACCAGTGTGGCAACCCCTTCGACGCCAACCACCGACTGCACTATTTGACCAATAGGTAAAGTGAAATTCCCCATTCCACAGAACAGATCAAGCACGTTGTCGTTCGGTTGTAAATCGAGCCACTCTATCGCCTGAGCAACCATTTGTTGATTCACCTGATCGTTAACCTGAATAAAATCTCTTGGACTGAAAACCAGTTTCAGTCCACCTACCTGATACCAGGGTTCCGGCGGTTCATTCAGCGACTCAAGTGAAGTTTCATCCGCCGCCAGATAGACCGCGACATTATGTTGCACGGAAAATGTGCATAGTTTCTCTTTATCTTCCCATTTCAAGGGATCAAGATGGCGCAATATTATCAATGGACCATTATCTGCCAGCACCAATTCCACATGCCCCAACCGTTTAACCGCTTTCAAATTATTCAGACACTGAGATAATGGCCGCAATAACTGTTCCAATTCAGGCCGCAAAACAGGGCATTCTTTTATAGCAACTAATTCATTGGATTGATTTTGACGAAATCCCATCACCAGTTGGCGCTGTTTTATTTGATAATGTAAACCAAGCCTTGCCCGGCGCCGATAACCATATTCAGGGCCAAGAATCACCGGCTTAGCAGAAACCGTTACACCCGTTTCCCGCCTGATCAGGTGTTCGAGAACGTTGGCTTTACTTTCACGTTGTAAATCGGGTGCAACATGTTGTTGCTGACAACCGCCACATACTCCAAAATGAGGACAACGGGGATTCACACGATATGGACTGTCAGATAAACGCTTAACCAACTTTGCTTTTGCAAACTGTCGCTTCTCTTCCGTTAGTTGTACCTGTGCCTGTTCACCGGGCAATAACCCGGCGATAAAAATAGTTTTACCCTGATGGCGAGCTACGCCCTGCCCCTGGGCATCGAGATTATCAGCAGTAACTGTGATGATATGCCGATTTACTGTTCGGCGATTGGGGGAATAAAATTGCACCATGATTCTTACGGACTATGAATTATTAAGTTCTTATTTTCCCATAATGGACGATTATGACCAAATATAGCTTACGCATCCGCATGATGAGCCTGATCCTAGTTCCAATTTTACTGGTTGGCATGTTTTTCAGTATCTCATTTCTCTGTTATCACTATCGTGAACTGGAAAACCAAATTGTTCGATCTGGGATCAGTATTATTGAACCCCTGTCCATCGCCAGTGAAATTGGCATCAACCTGCATAACCGTGAACGTGTCAATTCATTGATCACCCGGCTTCACCGCAGAAATTCTGAGATAGTTCGGGCGATTGCCATTTTTAACGATGATAATCAGCTATTTGATAGCTCAAACTATAAATACAATTCAGCTCAACTACAGATCTCGCCAGATATGCCTCTTCCAACCACCTTGACAAAAATGGAGGTTAAAAACAGTATTATTTTACGTATGCCCATTATTTCAGAACACCATTTATCCCAGAATCAGCAGCATTCTGACTCCCCATCTTTACATCCGATTGGTTATATCGCCATTGATCTTGATTTACGGTCAGCTCACTTACAGCAATATAAAGAAATCGTTATTTTTATATTACTATTACTCATTTGCCTTGGTTGGGCATCGCTGTTCGCCTACCATTTGGTGCATAAGATCACAAAACCTATCAGCGATATCGTCAGTACTGTCGATAGAATTCGCCAGGGGCAGTTAAACAGCCGTGTCAGTGGGAAATATTTTGGTGAATTAGATACGCTGAAAAACGGCATTAACGCAATGGCAAAATCGCTTTCCCGCTATAAAGAAGATATGCAAAATGATATTGATCAGGCCACGTCGGATCTGCGGGAAACAATGGAGCAATTCGAAATTCAGAACGTTGAACTGGCAATAGCGAAAAAACGCGCACAGGAAGCAGCCAGAATAAAAACGGAATTTCTGGCAAATATGTCTCATGAATTACGCACACCACTTAATGGCGTCATTGGCTTTACCCGCCAAACACTGAAAACACCTTTAACAATACAGCAAACTGAATATCTGTATATTATCGAGCGCTCCGCTAATCATCTACTGAATATTATCAATGACATATTGGATTTTTCGCGGCTTGAAGCGGATAAATTGGTATTAGAAAACGTTCCATTTCTTTTACAGGATATGATTGATGAGGTCATGGTGTTACTGACACTCAGCGCCAAGAGTAAGAATATTCAGCTCACTCACCACATTGATCCCCAAATTCCCAGACTGGTCATAGGCGACCCTATGCGCCTCCAGCAAATACTCACCAATATTATCGGTAACGCGATTAAATTCACTGACCAAGGTTCTGTGGAGATAAAGATCAATCTGCTACAACAGCAACACCATAAAATCAATTTAGAGATTATTGTCAGTGATACAGGCATCGGTATCAGCCCTGAGCAGCAACCTCATCTATTTCAGGCTTTTCACCAAGCAGATGCCAGTATTTCTCGCCGTTATGGCGGTACCGGCCTCGGTCTGGTCATTACAAGGAAACTGATCCGAGAAATGGGCGGAAATATTAGTTTTACCAGCGAGCCAGAAAAAGGTTCTGTTTTCCATTTTGATTTATGGCTAGGGAAAGATGATTTCATTCTGACCGACTCAGAGGTACCACAAAAAGCACTTATCCACCTCCCTCGTTTACCCATGACAGTCATGGCCGTTGACGATAATCCAGCTAACCTCAAACTAATAGGTTCATTACTAGAAGAAATCGTGGAAAAAACCGTGCTATGTAACAGTGGAGAAGAAGCTTTGCAGTCAGCAACCTCTCACCATTTTGATCTTATTTTGATGGATATTCATATGCCAGGTATGGATGGCATCTGTACTTCCAACCGCATCCACCAGCTACCGCAACACCGCAGTACACCGATCATTGCGGTTACAGCTTATACCTGCCGACCAAAGAGCGATACAGATCAATCTCCATTTGAGGATTTCCTGACCAAACCTCTCGATGAAGATCGTCTGAGAGCAGTGTTAGATCGCTACGTTAAGACGACAGAATCACAACATATTAACTGGTCATTAGCGTTACAACAGGCCACCGGAAAAGAACAGTTGGCTGTAGATATGCTACAAATGTTGGTAGATTTACTGCCAACAATTAAAACAATCACAGAAAAAGTTTTGTCAGGGGAAACGGAGGAAGATTATCAGCAGCAGATCCATAAACTACACGGTAGCTGCTGTTATAGTGGCGTGCCACAACTTAAAGCTCTCTGCCAATTAATTGAACAACAATTACAACAAGGCGTTCAATTAACCGATATAGAACCTGAATTGTTGGAACTGACAGATGAAATTGATCATGTCCTTAGCGCCGCAAAAAAAATATTGAGTCGCGGCGAGAATCTTAACTACACACAATAAACTTACGATACTCTTCATAAGCATAATTATCTGTCATGCCACTGATGTAATCCTGAATAAGACGAGCGCGATAATAGAATTCGAGCAGGTCTTTTTCAGCTTGGTCAGTGGCAACAATTTTCTCTACTGCTTCACCATAAGCGAGACGATGCTTGGTGGAAAGTTTGTGTAGCAGCCGAGTTTCCATAAAATAATCTTTGTGGAAATTGTTCTGGTTCAGTTCCACAAAATCCTGACGGGGCATTTTCAATAACGGGCAATAAAAATCTAATAACCCATTAATGACTCGGTATCCCTGCAACTCTAATTTTTCAATCTCTGGATGATTAAATACTCTCTTACAAGCAATGTTTTTCAACGTCCTAAGCAACCGATGCTCCTCGCTCTTATCTTCAAGTAGTGCTTGATTAAATGAGCCCTCAAAAACAGCCGGCAGATGATCAATAAAACGACGAGCAGTATAAGGAACAAGTTTGCCGGTAATATAAACCCGCAAATACATAAAAAATTGATCCTGCTGGCTTCGACGTAATTCGTTACCGTGAGTTCCCTTGTACGCCTTTCTGACCGTTAAGTCGAATAGATCCCCGGCCCGATGACCGCCATTTTCTTGCCACTCCTGTTCCAAATATCCCATCAGTGTATCGACGCTGAAAATCTTTTTTTCAACAGCATCATCCAAATCAGCAATGCAATAAGAGATATCATCTGCTGCTTCCATAATATAAGTCAGTGGGAAGCGACAGAACTCACCCATTTTAAGCTCACGACGTAATTCGCGAACAAAATGCTCCTCCGACCAATAAAAACCTGGCTTTTTCATCAAATAATTAAATTGATTTGGTGTTTCTTCAAGACGAAAAGCAGGGCAAGTATATTTTAGAATACAACCAACCTGAGCATAAGTCAGATTGAGTTTTAATAAGCTATGCACCATACGGATAGCCTGAGCATTCCCTTCAAACTGACATAAATCTTTACGCAACTGGCGACGAAAGAGATCTTTTTTCACATCACCACATAAACGCAATTCGAAGATTTCGCATCGATCTTCTCGCTTAATATTTTCCAGGGAAAAATTAAGATCGAGCTTTTTGGCAAACCAATCTTTAATTGCCGCTTCACCAAAATGACCAAATGGTGGATTACCAATATCATGCATTAAACAAGCCATTTCAATCAAACTTTCAAATGATAATAGCCGTTTATCCAACCCGTAATCGGCCAGCAAATTACGCGTTTTCAATTCATTAATAATCGTTTTCGAAATATAGCGCCCAACCTGTTGCACTTCCAATGAATGCGTCAAGCGACTGCGGACAGCGGCATTATTTTCCAGCGGAAAAACCTGTGTTTTTTGCTGTAAACGACGAATAGCCGCTGAATTCATAATCCGCCCACGATCACTTTCAAACTGGCGAATAACCTGCTCTTCATCATTAGAATCAACATGATACTGACGGTATTTACGCTGATAGTTAAGCTTCTGACTAAAGTCTATCCCGGACATTTATCCTCCGACTTGTGAGATAGCACTGTTTTACATCACAGATTATCTGATTGTTCCGTATTAGATGTTAAACTCAAACACGGAATGATTTTATATGATTAATTAATCAACAGCGAGTATGACATCATGAAAGTAGGCGTGATAGGTGCTATGGAGCAAGAAGTGACTTTATTGCGCGATCAAATTGAAGATCGCCAAACATTGTCACGAGGTGGCTGCGAAATCTATACCGGTAAACTCAACGGCGTGGAGATTGCACTGTTAAAATCCGGTATTGGTAAAGTTTCTGCTGCAATTGGTACAACTTTACTGCTTGAACATTGTCAGCCTGATGTGATTATTAATACCGGATCTGCCGGTGGCCTTGATCCGAAATTACAAATCGGTGATATCGTGGTATCCCGTGAAGTTCGCTATCACGACGCTGATGTTACCGCTTTCGGTTATGAACCCGGTCAAATGGCGCAATGCCCTGCGGCTTTTGTGGCGGATGACCAGCTAATTGATCTGGCAGAAAAATGTATTCATTCACTGAATCTGAATGCAGTACGTGGGCTAATTTGCAGTGGTGATGCATTTATTAACGGCGCAGAACCACTAGCGCGTATCCGAGCCACTTTCCCACAAGTGACGGCGGTAGAAATGGAAGCCGCAGCAATAGGGCATGTTTGCCATCAATACAACACCCCATTTGTAGTGGTACGTGCTATCTCTGATGTGGCGGATAAAGAATCTCATATCAGCTTTGATGAATTTCTTGCCGTGGCGGCTCGCCAATCTACATTAATGGTCAACGCAATGCTGACAACTCTGAATAAAGACAAATAATATACCCGTTATCTTTCAAGTTGCCTCTTTGTTGGCTGCACTCACTCACCCCGGTCACATAGTTACCTATGCTCCCGGGGATTCGCTCCCTTGCCGTCGCGATGCATCTTGAAATCCATAGGGTATATATTACTGAAAGAATCACGCCCTGATAAATATTTTCGGGCGTGTTTGCGGGCGACATATTTAATGTTTTAAAGAGCACCCTTCAATGAAATGGATAAAAAGCACGGGTTCAATTGGATTATCGCTTTTACTGTTTCTCAGTAGTGTCAGCTATTCTCTGTATGCAGCTCCCTTACGGGTAATCAGTTTATCTCCATCAACGACAGAATTAGCCTATGCCGCCGGGCTAGGTGACAATCTGATTGCCGCCAGCGCCTACTCTGATTATCCCCCTCAAGCCCGTAAACTTGAGCAAGTAGCTAACTGGCAAGGCATCAATCTGGAACGCATTATTACCCTTAAACCTGAGCTGATTCTGGCATGGCGTGGCGGTAATCCCCAACGTCCACTGGAACAACTTGCTACTTTTGGCATTAAAATCTTTTATTCCGATCCCACCACCACCGAACAGATAGCGCAGGATTTAGAACGACTCGCTGAATATAGTCCTCACCCAGAACAAGCAAAAAAATCCGCGACTGAACTTCGCCAACGATTTGCCAATTTGCAACAAAAATATGCCACTACAACCCCCAAACCGGCCTTTTTACAATTCGGCACTTATCCTCTGTTCACTGCTTCAGGACATACACTGCAAAGTGAAGTGCTTTCTATCTGTGGCGGCAGAAATATTTTTGCCAACAGCCCTGTTCCCTGGCCTCAAGTCAGTCGTGAACAAGTACTCATCAGGAAACCTGAAATAATTGTTATCAGTGGTGGACAAGAACAGGTCAAATTAATTGAAAATTTCTGGCATCCACAATTGCGTGCCAAAGTCATTACATTACATGAAGATTGGTTTCACCGCGCGGGACCGCGCATCATTCTGGCAGCCGAACAGCTATGCCAGCAATTGAATGACAAGGATTCTTGATAAAGCAAAATCGTTTAATAGGATTGCAAGAGGATTCCCGAAGATGGGTCATAATATTCAGACCCATTACGGGAAATCGCCTGGAATCAGATACTGAAAGAAGAACCACAACCACAAGTTGTCTTAGCATTAGGGTTCGTGACGATAAAACGTGAACCTTCCAAACCTTCGGTATAATCAACACAACCGCCAACCAAATATTGTAGGCTCATCGGATCAACAACCAACTCCACACCTTGTTTCTCAATGGTCATATCACCTTCATTTATTTGATCATCAAAGGTAAAACCATACTGAAAGCCACTGCATCCACCACCGGTGATATAAACCCGTAAACGCAAGTTTGGGTTTTCTTCATCCGAAATCAAAATTTTCACTTTGTTAGCTGCGGCATCCGTAAACTGCAAAGGTAATGCGATATTATCGCTCATCATTTTTACTCCAGACTGGAACTCGGCAAAAATATTCAGAAGACAGCAAAAATTTGCCGATCATTAATAACTCGAATTATCCAATACCTGATTGGTTCATTCAAGTATTGTCATTTTGACAACACACGAACCGCCAAAAAATTATCACACATTTGTTTACCATCACTGCTACCTTAGCGACAAACGCTGGCTTTTTACGATAGCTTCAAAGATCAGTAAACCGTCACGTGTAGTTAAACCCTCCGTCAATCAATTAACAATTAAGAAAGAAAAAATATTGATTTATCATCATAATTAGTTACTTTATTGAATATTTTTCAAAGTAGCCATATGGAGTTCCTATGCGAAAAATGTTGCCACTGATGCTTGCTGTCACCTTGACAGGTTGTGCCGCTCATAGCAAACAAGCCGATATTGACAGCTATAGCTCGAAAAAAATTAATGAAATTATAGAAAACCAAGTAAAACCGGGAAACAAAGATAATCCCGGAGAAATAATAAAAAACGTCTCTTATCAATTACTGGGCACACCTTATGCCGCAAATAAACTTATTGGCTCCCCTACTGAACCTGAAAAATTAGTTATAGACTTCAACGGGCTAGACTGTTTTACTTTCCTTGATTATGTAGAATCGCTAAGAAAATCCAACGACCAAAGTGATTTTGTAAAAAATCTCATCCAGACAAGATATATCGACGGAAAGATTAGCTTTTTACAAAGAAAACACTTCTTTACAGATTGGTCAATCAGAGAAAAATTAAATGCCAAAGATGTAACGGATGAAATAAGTTCTTCTTACATAAAAATCACAAAAAGCCTGAATAAAAAGGCTGATGGTAGCGAATATATCCCCGGACTGGGTGTTACCAAAAGAGATATCAAATATATTCCAGGCGATAAAGTCAACGATGCCGTTATTAAAAACCTAAAAACGGGTGATTATATAGGAATATATACCCATCTTGCCGGATTGGATGTCACACATACAGGGATTTTTATTATGACAGATCATGGCCCAATGCTGAGGAATGCATCCTCACTTGCTGCGAATAAAAAAGTTGTCGATTCACCATTTCTTGATTACGTGAAGAATAAACCCGGAATTATCGTTCTAAGAGCATTATAATCCGAGGGGCAAGCGACAACCCCACTTAAAAATAGATTCAGGAGCCTTTCATGAGCCAATCCGACATCCTCTATTCTCAGGCAAAGCAACTTATTCCCGGTGGCGTCAACTCTCCGGTACGTGCATTTAATGGTGTTGGCGGTACTCCGTTGTTTATCAAACATGCTGATGGCGCTTATCTCTATGATGTTGATGGTAAAGCCTATATCGATTATGTCGGTTCCTGGGGGCCAATGGTACTGGGACATAACCACAGCACTATCCGTAATGCTGTCATCAAAGCCGCAGAACAAGGATTGAGTTTTGGCGCACCAACTGCCGCCGAAGTAGAAATGGCACAGTTGGTGACTGAACTGGTGCCATCAATGGATATGGTGCGCATGGTTAACTCAGGCACAGAGGCGACCATGAGTGCTATCCGTCTGGCCCGTGGCTATACCCATCGCGATAAGATCATCAAATTCGAAGGTTGCTATCACGGCCATGCTGATTGCTTGCTGGTGAAAGCCGGTTCTGGCGCATTGACCATCGGCCAACCAAATTCGCCAGGCGTTCCGGTTGATTTCGTCAAACATACGCTGACCTGTACCTATAACGATTTGAGTTCAGTTCGAGAAGCGTTTGAACAATATCCCGAAGAGATCGCCTGTATTATCGTCGAACCGGTTGCGGGCAATATGAACTGCGTACCGCCACAACCAGAATTTCTACCCGGTTTGCGCGCGCTGTGTGATGAGTTCGGTGCTCTGTTGATTATTGATGAAGTGATGACAGGTTTCCGCGTCGCCCTCTCCGGCGCACAATCTCATTACGGTGTCGAACCCGATATAACTTGCCTTGGCAAAATCATTGGCGGCGGTATGCCCGTTGGCGCTTTCGGTGGACGCTATGAAGTGATGGAGAAATTAGCGCCAATTGGCCCCGTTTATCAGGCGGGAACTTTATCCGGCAACCCGATTGCAATGGCTGCCGGCCTTGCTTGTCTGAAAGAAGTTTCTCAACCCGGTGTACATCAACGCTTGACCGAGCTAACAGATAATCTGGCTGCCGGCCTGACGGAAGCAGCAAAAGCGGCCGGTATTCCTCTGGTGGTTAACCATGTCGGCGGTATGTTCGGCATTTTCTTTACCGATGCAGAAACCGTCACTTGCTATCAGGATGTGATGAATTGCGATATTGAGCGTTTTAAACATTTCTTCCACCTGATGCTTGATGAAGGAATTTATTTAGCACCTTCTGCATTTGAAGCGGGTTTTATGTCTATTGCTCATACTGATGAAGATATTCAGCGTACTGTTAATGCAGCCGCTCGCTGCTTTGCCAAGCTAAAATAATTTCTTTTTTTCAAATAATAGCGCCGTATTTTTACGGCGCTTATTCTTTCCATCCTTCGAATGGATCACAGGATTGTTCTTGCTGACACCACTCTTCTTTATTCAGAAAATCATCAGCAACAGTTGTTCCCTTCAATGCCGCAAAAAATCCGGTCCAATCGTGTGGCTTACAGGACAGTATTACATCTCCTGTTTCAGGATCTTTTCGAATAAAAACTTTATTAGAGTCAAACCAATAAGCTGCTGGCAAGCATACCGCTTGACTCTTCCCATCCATAAATAATTTAGCTTTATGGCTCATACAACCTCCTGATATTGATTGGAATACCCCAGAGCTTATCACAAATATTAATACATAAATCAAAAGAGATTTGATAATCATGAAACAGATGTCACGATTGGCTTCATCCCTGAGGCCAATCTCTTCATATCTTAGAAAAAGTCACCCATAAAACTGACTAATACTCTCTTTTTCTTGGCCGGATACGATGACATTTAACAACCGTTCATAATATGTAGCCATCCTATCAATGACTGATTCTGTATACAGTTCAGGATTGTAATTGAGTTCACAACTGATATTTTGTGGCATGTATAAGAAATTCATCCCAAGTGATTCAAAAGGAATTATTTCGGTCTCTATCACTTCCACATCAAGATTTGGCAGTGATAATTTTTCATCTTTAGACATGTCGATAAAATCATAGAAACTTTGTGCATCCAAATAGTTAAACAGAACGTTAAATATATTATCTCTCGCCTTTTCTCCCACCGCGTCAATTACGACAGACATGTGGATATTAGAATTCTCTATGGCGCGATGAATAGACTGACTAACCTGCTTAATGATTCCTTGTAGGCTCATTTCCTTACTGATATTTGATTTTACTATCAAGTCACCCAAGAATAATCCTATTGTTTGATGGCTTTCTATGCGAGTTCGGTCAGCTTTTGGTGAGGTAACAATATGTTGTGATTCACCAGAGTGCATAAAAAGACAAGTGTGGAACAAAGCCATAAATAACATATAAGGTGTGATCTTCTGGGTTTCACAATATTGCAAAACAGCTTTATCCAGCGAATCTGGTATTTTGATATGACGGGCGTGAGACCGATATTTTGAAGCCAGATGTTTTCTGAAAGAAACAGGAAAATCGCGTTCTGGATTAACATCATAAAATTGTTGTTGCCAGAATTTAATTTGTTTTTTAGCTGCCTCAGTCGCATGGATTTCTTGCAAGTCATAAACATAACCAGAATATTGCATGGCAACGGGTAGCAATGTGTTTTCTTGCCCCTGTGAATAAGCCGTATATAACTGTTTAAATTCATTCATAATGATATTGACAGACCACCCATCGGAGATAATATGGTGTACGTCAATAAATAATACCGTGATTGTTTCCGAAACAGGCAGTAGGAATGTCTTGATTAGCGGGCCATTATAAACATCAAAAGGTGTTCTTAATTTCTCTTCCCAGAGCTTATTAATTTCAATAATGATTTGTTCTCTCTCGATTCCTCTTGGTAACGCTTCAATAACTTGAAGATTAATTTTAATACTGTTATCAGGCTGCATGAAAATTTGCCCATTTTCTTTATAAAACTTAAAACGCAAACTTTCATGTCGCGCTAAAATGGTATTTAAACTTTTTTCCAACGCACTGTGATTCAATTCTCCTTCCATCAGCAAAGTAATGGGTACGTGGAAACTGTCCTCCAACAATGCTTCTTGAATAAAATACCAATACATTTTCTGACAATAAGAAATAGGCATTTTTCCATCAAATGTATTGTGATCAGATATATTGTGTGTTGTCTTCGGCGCGGATATTTCATGCTTATGACTGTGACGAATTACACTGGCAATCTGAGCAATGGTTGGATTTGCAAATAACTCATGCATACTGAAATTATTGGTCAAAGTATTTCTTATGGAAGCGGTTATTTTAACTGCCAAGAGTGAGTGACCACCGAGTGAGAAGAAATTATCATAAATACCAATTAGATTGATTTTTAGATGTTCTTGCCATAACTGACAAAGTTTTTCCTCGATTTCATCTCTCGGTGCAATATAAGCCTGACGACGTAAGTCATTTTCATCTGGAATGGGTAACGCTTTTTTATCCACTTTATTATTCAAATTCAGTGGAATACGTTCCAATGGGATATAGAGACTGGGCACCATATAGTCAGGTAGTTGTTTTTTCAAGGCGGATTCCAGTAGCTCTGCAAGTTCTCCACTAATAGCAGGAAGTAGCAGGTAATCAGCTAAATGCGTTTGGCTGTAATCTGCATTAAAAGCGGCTGCTTTCTCCGCCAGCCAATTCGTACTCGGGCAAACATAAGCAATGAGTTTCCTATCCTCACTGTCATAACCATCAGCGATCACGGCAGCATTACTTAAAATCTCCTGCCCCGCCAACACCGATTCGATTTCCCCCAATTCAATACGATGGCTGCGAATTTTAACCTGCGAATCCAGGCGGCCAATGAATTCCAACTCACCTTCTGGCGTCCAGCGTACTAAATCACCAGTACAGTAAAGTCGGTCTGCCGGGTCGGTACTGAAGGGATCTCGGATAAATTGTTTTTCCGTGATATCCGGTGCATTCCGGTAACCGCGTGCCAGTTGAATGCCACCGATATGCAGTTCCCCGACAGCCCCAAGAGGCACCAGATTACCGTCGGAATTCAGGATACGCATCACAGTATTAGGCAACGGTTTTCCAATCGTCACTCGCTTATCTGCTGTTAATAAGGCGGAGGTCACAATCGAAGTACATTCTGTTGGGCCATAAACGTTAAACAGCTTTCTGCCCTGCGACCACTGCGCGGCAATATGCGGCGCCACAGCCTCCCCTGCCAGCAACAAGGTTGAAATTGTGCGCCATTTGTTAAAATCCAAGTGAGGTAACAGCGCCGGCGGGAGTACAGCGTGGGTAATGTGGTGTTTTTCAACCATCTCATCCAGCCATTCAGGCGAACGGCGGTGTGTTTCTGAAATCAAATACAATGTGGCGCCATAGGCCAAGGTCATTGCCATTTCCAACACTGCGGCGTCGAAGCTCCAGGAAGCAAACTGCAACCCGCGAATATCAGCATCCGCACCAAATAACGCGGCTTGTGCTTGCGCCAGATTCACCCAACCCTTGTGCTCCAGCATCGCTCCTTTTGGTCGGCCAGTAGAACCAGAGGTATAAATGACATAGGCCAGATGATTTTCTGTCAGGGGCACTGAACGATGAACGATATTGCCAGTGGGCAGGTTCTGCACATGTGACTGTACCGTTTCAGCATCCAGACAGATAACGCGTTGCTGGCTGATAGGCAATTTATCAACCAGCGGTGTTTCGGTCAGGATAAATTCAGCGCCGCTATGCTCCAACATGTATTGCAGGCGGGCTTGCGGATAACTGGCATCCAAAGGCACATAAGCTCCACCCGCTTTGAGGATGCTCAGCAGTGCAATCACCGTTTGCAATGACCGGGGAAGGCAAATTGCAACCAGAATATCTGGCTGGATACCCTGCTCAATCAAGTAATGCGCCAACTGATTGGCCTGAGCATTAACAGCCTGATAACTTAAAGACTCTTCACCAAAAACCAACGCGGTTTTTTCAGGATTCAGTGCCACCTGTTCTTCAAACAACTCATGAAAGCAGCGCCCTTGTGGGTAATGGTTCTGTGGCCCATTTAATTCATGCAGTAAGGTATGCTGTTCAGCTTCTGTCAATAATGGGAGTTCATGAATGGAGGGTTCTTTATTTACTGAATCATCTGTCATCACCTCAACAATGCCAGAAAGCAAGGTTTCGTAATTGGCGATAAATCTTTCAATGGTACTGCTATAAAACAGACTCGTATTTGAAATCCATATTATAGATAATTCGCCCGTCTGTTCTTCCTCAAAAACATGGATTTCCAAATCAAACCGAGTCGTTCTAAGTAAATTATCCTCGGATTCAATAATATTATCCTGTTCCAGTATTGTGTCACGTTGGTTATTCTGTACTGCAAACATGATTTGGAAGATGGGGTTATGGTTTGGGTTCCGTTCCGGACTGAGCTTTTCTACCAACATCTCAAACGGCAAATCTTGATGTTCGTAAGCATCCAGAATGGTACGGCTGTTTTGTTTTAATAATTCACTGAACGTCGGCTGACCGGATAAATCTGTTCTGATAACCAATGAATTAACAAAAAAACCGATCAGCGGTTCAATATCAGGATGTTGTCTGCCGGCAATTACTGTTCCAACCAGAATATCTTTCTCATTACTATAGCGGCTCAGCAATACAGTAAAAGCCGTTTCCAGAAACATGAATAAGGTAACGTTATGCTTAGCACACAGTCCTCTAATTGCTTGGGTTAACCGCGAGGAAATATGTTGTGTATGAAAACACCCTTCGATATTTTGTTTCTCTGGCCGTGGATTATCCAGCGGCACACGGTGGACTGGTGAAATTCCGGCTAACTGCTTCTGCCAATATATCAGCTGTTTTTTCAGCATATCACCTTGCAGCCAGCCCTGTTGCCACTGGGCATAATCGGCATATTGAATTTTCAGCGGCGGTAGCAGATTTGTCTCACCCTGACAATAAGCTTTGTATAACGTGAAAAATTCATGGAGAAATATTGCCATCGACCAGCCATCGAAGGCGATATGATGTATCGTATAAATAATAAGGTAATCATTTTCTGCCAATTTTATTAACCTAATGCGCAGCATCAAATCTGTATTAAGGTTAAAAATCAGATTCTCTTCTTCCTTACTGAGTTGTTTTACCTGATCGTTTTTTTCAGTTTCAGGTAACGCAGATAAATCATGATGTGTAATAGGTAAATCGAAATCCGTGGCAATAAATTGCCGCGGCTCGTTATTGATGATTTTAAAATGGGTACGCAAGACTTCATGGCGTTCAAGTAATGCCTTAACGGCTGCCTCAAACGCCTTTATGTTAATGGATTCCCGCAGCCTGAAATCCCCCATACAGTTATACTTGGGGCTGCCTCCATCCAGCTGATCAATAAACCATAAACGCTGTTGAGCAAATGAAAGCGGATAATGTTCTGCTTTGCCATCACGCCGAATATCTTGCAAAAAGTGATGCGTTTTAGTTTGCTCTTCTGAATCGAGCTGGTTCAGAAAATCAATCAACTCCTGTTTATGCCATTTCCATTCACTGAGCAAAGCGGGTGAAATACTGCTGCGGCTGGTCTCGTATTGTAAACGGTTATCAGTAACGAACAGCGTAATTCCCTGATCTAAAGCCTCATTGACAATTCGCGCTGCATTTTTCATATATCACCTTTCAACAGTTCTTGTGCTGTTTCTTTCCCAGCCTGAAAATGTTTTCTTTTTTCTTTGATAAGATGAATAGTGACAACCTGTGATAGCTGCTCAAGTGTCGGGTGTTCAAAAACACTTCTCAACGGAACTTCTATTTCTAATTCGTTACGTATTGAACTAATAAGGCGCGTTGCCTGAAGTGAATGTCCACCCAAGGTGAAGAAATTGTCATAGATGCCTACTTGGCTGACATTCAATAACCGCTTCCATAACTGGCCGATCTTAATTTCTATTTCATTTCTTGGCGCCACATAGTTTTGTCGGCGTAAATCGTCTTCATTTGGGATCGGTAACGCTTTTTTATCCACTTTATTATTTAACGTGAGTGGCATTCGTTCCAAAGGAATATAGAGACCTGGAACCATATATTCTGGCAATTGTTGTTTCAGTGCGGATTCGAGTAATTCTGAAAGTTCCCCACTAATGGCCGAAATTTGCGGATAATTAGCTAAATGGGTTTGATTATAGTCAACACGTGCTTGTACAGGTGGTAACTCTCCACGACTAAAAATCACATCCAGTAAATCAGGTTGCTGTTGTGACCATGTAATGCCGCATTGATAACCACATTGTTCAGCATATTGCAGTAAGGATTCGAATTCCTGAACCTGTTGTAATGCCTGTGGGGAGAAACTACCGACATTTGCTGGTGGCGTTATCATCTGATTGGCTGACCAGTGACGCAGACCTTCTGCCAAAGTGAGGTCATCTTTAATTCTGGCGTTGGGGATACCTGAAATACCCAATATATCCTCCGTGCCCATCTGCAACAAATTACGCAGACTTTCAAAAGAATCGAAATTATGCCAATTTGAAAGCAATTCATTACAAGATTTGGTATTTTCACCTCTTTTGTGCAATATGACATCATAACGATAACGCAACATTTCATTGTCGCCGATGCCACGTTTAACCAGAATATCAACCCGGCCAATTTCAGGGTAACGCTCCGGTAATTGGGCAAAATAAGTTGGACTGAGTAAAAACTCGGGTTCTTGTTGTAAACGCCGCTGAATACGGTTCGCCAGCGCCCCTACCTGAATACGTTGCCCGTTAAGATGACTTTGCTCTATCGCTGTAGCATGGGCGGTTAATAGATCTAAGTTGCGGATATCTCCCAACAAAATTTTCCCACCCGCTTCAACCGCCGGTATTAACTGTTCAAGTACTCTTTCCAGATATTGAACATTAGGGAAATATTGGACAACAGAGTTAATCACGACAGTATCAAATTCATCAGCACTCAATGTTCCTAAGTTGAGTGCATCTCCTCTTCTGAGCTGCACATGTGACCAGCCACGTTGTTGCAGAATATGTTGATGCCGATTTAAAACCTCAGCCGAAATATCGGTCGCCACCACTGATTCGCACCATTCAGCATAGCGATACAACAATAATCCGGTACCACAACCAATTTCCAGTAAGCGATGAGGATGCAGGGCTTTAATCCTGTGCATGATTCCTGCTAACCATTCCTCCATTTGCTCAAGGGCAATCGGCTGTTCAGTATAGCTGTTCATCCAGCCGCCGAAATCACTGTCTAATGCGACTACATCACCTTTCTGAGCGCTCCCTTTTTGAGTATTAGCCGTTGTGGGTTGACGGTACTGCTCATCAAAAATTTCTGTCCAGTTCTCAACGCTGCTTGCGTTAAATTCAACAGCTTTTTCACCTAACCACCCTGTACTTGGGCAGACATACGCAATGAGTTTTTTATCTTCATCTTGACCATAAGCGATCACAACAGCACTACTTAAAGCATCATGCCCGGACAAAACTGTCTCGATTTCACCCAACTCTATGCGGTGACTACGGATCTTAACCTGAGAGTCAACACGGCCGATAAATTCCAACTGACCATCCGGTGTCCAGCGTACTAAATCGCCGGTTCGATAAAGCCTGTTTTCCCTGCCATCCGTTGAGTGTGAGCTGAATGGATCACGGATAAACTGCCTTGCTGTGATTTCCGGTGAGTTTCGGTAACCGCGTGCTAACTGAACACCGCCAATATACAGTTCCCCGATAACGCCCATCGGAGCCAAATTACCTTCCGGATCAAGAATACGCATCACAACGTTAGGCAAAGGTTTTCCAATCGTAATCTTCTCGTCAGTTAATAAAGCTGTGGTGACAATGGATGTACATTCTGTCGGGCCATATACGTTAAACAGGTTTCTATTCTGTGACCAACGAACAGCAATCTGTGGTGGCACGGCTTCACCCGCCAAAAGCAAAGTTGAGACAGAACGCCATTTGTTAAAATTCAGATGAGGAAGTAGCGCCGGGGGTAGTACAGCATGAGTTATCTGATGTTTTTCAACCACTTCATCCAACAATTCAGGGGAACGCCGTTGGGTTTCGGAAATCAAATACAGTGTTGCGCCATAGGCCAATGTCATAGACATCTCTAAGATCATGGCGTCAAAACTCCAGGAGGCAAACTGCAACCCCCGGCAATGTGAGTCAATGCCAAATAAATCTGCTTGCGAGAATGCCAGATTAACCCACCCTCTATGTTCCAGCATCACCCCTTTCGGTTTACCAGTAGAGCCGGAAGTATAAATCACATAAGCCAGATGATTTTCCGTGAGCGGAAGTGGACGCTCAGTAATATTATCTGTAGGCATATGTTGTAGCTGAGACTGTACTATCTCTGTATCCAGACAAATCACTTTCTGCTGGCTAATTGGCAGTTTTTCAACGAGGTGAGTTTCGGTCAGGATGAATTCGACTTCACTGTGATCCAACATATATTGGAGGCGGGCTTTCGGATAACTGGGGTCTAACGGTACATAAGCGCCACCCGCTTTAAGAATACCCAATAATGCCACAACAGCTTGCAATGACCTTGGTATGCAAAGTGCAACCAACGTGTCCGGTATGATCCCTTGTTCAAGCAGATAATGTGCCAATTGGTTAGCTTGCTCATTTAATGACTGATAGCTCAGGGTGTCATCGCCAAGAATCAGGGCATTTTTTTCAGAGTGTTGTGATACCCGCTCTTCGAAGAGTTCATGGAAACATTTCCCGGTCGGATAAGGAATTTGTGGCCCGCTCCATTCATGCAGTAAGGTATTCCGTTCAGCATCTGCCAATAATGGAAGGTCATGAACGGACGGCTCACTGATACCAGCATGATGCTTCATCACATCAACAATATTGGTCAGCAAAATTTCGTAATTGGTGATTAATCTATTAATGGTCGCATTTCTGAACAGGCTGGTGTCAGAGATCCATCCAATAGATAACTCACCTTCGTCTTCTTCATAAATATGGACTTCCAAATCAAATCGGGTGGTCAGAAGGGAACGTTCTTTAGATGTAACAATGCTATCCTGCTCCAGAGTTGTATCCCGTTGATTATTCTGTACTGCAAACATGATCTGGAAAATAGGATTATAATTTAAATTCCGTTCTGGACTGATTTTCTCCACCAGCATCTCAAAAGGCAGGTCTTGATGTGCATAAGCATCCAGGATCGTACGACTATTTTGTTTTAATAGTTCACTGAATGTAGGCTGACCGGATAAATCCGTTCTTATCACCAGTGAATTGACGAAAAATCCAATCAAAGGCTCAGTGTCACGGTGTCTTCGCCCTGCAAGCGGCATGCCAACCAGAATATCCTTTTCACTACTGTAACGACTCAACAACACAGCAAAAGCCGTTTCCAGAAACATAAATAACGTCACTTCATGTTTGGCGCACAGTGCTCGTATTTCTTGAGTCAAAGCTTTTGAAATACGTTGTGGATGAACATTCCCTTCAAAATTTTGTTTTTCTGGCCGTGGATTATCCAGTGGAAAACGGTGAAGTGGTGAAATACCTGATAATTGGTTTTGCCAGTAATCCAGCTGTTTTTCCAGAATATCCCCTTGCAGCCAGTCCCGTTGCCATTGGGAATAGTCAGTATATTGAACTTGTAATGGCGGCAGAGGATTACCCTCGCCCTGGCAATAAGCACGATATAATGTCAGCAGCTCACTGATAAAGATTGCCAGCGACCAGCCATCACAGGCGATATGATGAATCGTATAGAGAATGAAATAATCATCATCTGTTAATTTCAGCAACCGAATACGCAGCATCAGGTCAGTGCTGAGATTAACAGCTTGTTTCCACTCCTGCTCACCGAGTTGTTTAAGCTGTTGTTCCTGCTCAAATTCTGAAAGTGTGGACAGATCATGTACTGTAATAGGCAAATCATAAGAAGTCGCAATAACCTGCCGTGGCTCATTATCAATAATTTTGAAATAAGTACGCAGCGATTCATGGCGTTCAAGCAATGTTGCTATAGCCGCCTCAAAAGCGTTGAGATTAAGCGACTCTCTCAACCTGAAATCACCTGTGCAGTTATACTGCGGACTACCTTCGGTAAGTTGATCGATTAACCACAAACGCTGTTGAGCAAATGAAAGTGGGTAATGTTCCGCACGATCATAACGCGGAATACCTTGCAGTCGGTGAGTGTCCGAATCCTCTTCTGAATCGATTTGCTTCAGGAAATCAATCAATTCTTGTTTATGTTGTTTCCATTCACTGAGCAGTTCCGGAGGAATGCTATCTCGGCTGGTTTTATATTTCAGTTTGTTATCAATAACAAACAGAGTAATCCCTTGATTTAAAGCTTCATTGATAATTTGTGCCGCATTTTTCATATATCACCTTCCAATAGTTCTTGTGTTGTCTCTTGCCCAGCCTGGAAATGCTTTCTTTTTTCCTTAACCTGATGAATCGTGGCGATTCGTGCTAATCGCTCAAGTGTTGGATACTCAAAGACACTGCTCAACGGTATTTCAATGTTTAGATCATTGCGTATTAAGCTGATAAGGCGGGTTGCCTGAAGAGAGTGACCACCCAACATGAAAAAGTTGTCATAAATGCTGACTTGGCTAACGCCCAACACTTCTTGCCATAACTGGCTAATTTTTCTCTCCACTTCATTTCTTGGCGCAACATAACTTTGTTGTCGGAAATCATTTTCATTTGGAACAGGCAACGCTTTTTTGTCCACTTTGTTATTTAACGTGAGTGGCATTCGCTCTAGCGGAATATAAAGGCTTGGAACCATGTATTCTGGTAATTGTTTTTTCAGTGCTGATTCAAGTAGCTCCGAAAGTTCAATTTTAATATCGGAAGACTGAGATGCGTTGTCGGCATTAAATTTCAGCCCTTTTTTATCCAGCCAATCTTTGGTTGGACAAACATAGGCAATCAATCTTTTATCGTTCCCATAAGTAATAACCGCAGCACTGCTTAAGGCGTCATGTCCGGCCAATGCAGTTTCGATTTCTCCCAACTCAATCCTAAATCCTCTAATCTTGACTTGAGAGTCAATCCGACCAATAAATTCCACACTACCATCAGGCAACCAACGGGCTAAATCTCCCGTTAGGTATAAACGTAAGGATTGGGAATTGTCCGTTAAATCAGTAATAAATTTCGTTACGTTTGTTTCAGGGGCATTCAAGTACCCACGCGCCAGTTGGATGCCACCAATATATAATTCCCCGGCAACACCAATAGGTACTAGATTGCCTGATGGATCAAGAATACGAATAACGGTATTGGGCAATGGTTTCCCAATCGTAATTTTGTCATCAGTTAATAAGCCCGAAGTCACAATGGCAGTACACTCTGTCGGGCCATATACATTGAACAGTTTTCTGCCCTGTGACCAACGAACAGCGCTCTGTGGTGGTACAGCTTCCCCCGCTAAAAGCAAGGTTGAAACGGAACGCCATTTATTAAAGTCCAGATAAGGCAGCAAAGCAGGAGGTAATACAGCATGGGTAATCTGATGTTTATCAACTAACTCATCCAAATATTCAGGGGTATGCTGTTGGGTTTCTGAAATTAAATAAAGTGCTGCTCCATACGCCAATGTCATAGATATTTCTAAGATCATGGCATCAAAACTCCAGGAGGCGAACTGCAATCCCCGGCTATATGAATCAACACCAAATAAACCCGCCTGTGAAAGTGCCAGATTTACCCACCCCTTATGTTCCAACATAACCCCTTTCGGTTTACCCGTAGAACCAGAGGTATAAATGACGTAAGCCAGATTATTTTCCGTTATTGGGAATGAGCGTTCAGCGATATTGTCCGTAGGCATGTGCTGCAATTGTGATTGCATTGTTTCCGTATCCAAACAGACGACTTTCTGCTGGCTGATTGGGAGTTTTTCTATCAAATCTGTTTCGGTCAGAATGAACTCAGCTTCGCTGTGTTCCAACATATATTGAAGACGAGGTTTCGGATAGCTGGGATCTAACGGCAAATAAGCTCCCCCTGCTTTAACAATCCCCAGTAGCGCTACTACAGCGCGTATTGAACGAGGAATACAGAGTGCGACCAATGCTTCTGGTTTGATATTTTGCTCTGTCAAGTAATGAGCGAGTTGGTTAGCTTGTTTATTTAATTCCTGATAGCTTAATGAATTGCCGTCAAAAATAACTGCTGTTTTTTCAGGATATAGAGCAGCTTGTTCCTCAAACAGTTCATGAAAACAGCCGCCATGTTGGCTATGATCCGGCAGGCCATTCCATTCATGTAACAAAGTGTGTATTTCAGCCTCTGCTAATAGTGGAATGTCATGGACAGAAGGTTCCCTGTGTATCAGATCGGAGCCAATACATGGCTTCATGACACTAACAATATTAGCAAGCAAGGTTTCATAATTAGCGAGCAATCTTTCAATAGTCATATTTCTGAATAAGTTGCTGTCATAAACCCATAAAAGGGATAATCCTCCCTCTTCTTCTTCATAAATATGAATTTCCAAATCAAATCGGACTTTCAAAAGCAGACGTTCTTCAAACTCAATATTATTATCCTGCGCCAGTATCGTATCACGCTGAGTATTCTCCAGAGTAAAAGCGATTTGAAATATAGGGTTATAATTTAAGTTTCGTCCCGGACTCATTTTTTCCACCAGCATTTGAAATGGCAGATCTTGATGTGCATACGCATCCAGGATAGTACGACTGTTCTGCTTTAATAACTCACTGAAAGTGGGCTGACCGGATAAATCCGTTCTGATCACCAGAGAGTTAACAAAAAAACCAATCAAAGGCTCAATATCATGGTGTCTTCTCCCTGCAAGTGGTGTTCCGACCAGAATGTCTTTTTCATTACTGTAACGACTCAACAATACGGCAAAGGCTGTCTCCAGAAACATGAATAATGTGACTTCATGTTGGTGACATAATGCTCTTATTTCTTGTGTTAAATCCTTTGAAATACGTTGATCATTAAGATGCCCCTCAAAATTCTGTTTCTCTGGTCGTGGGTTATCCAGTGGAAGACGGTGAAGTGGAGAAATACCTGATAACTGGGTTTGCCAATAATCCAATTGTTTTTTGAGAATATCACCTTGCAGCCAATTTCGTTGCCATTGAGCATAATCGGTATATTGGATTTTAAGTGGCGGTAATGGGGCTATTTCTCCTTTATTATACGCGCGATATAGGGTAATAAGTTCATTGATAAAGATTTCTATTGACCAACTATCACAGGCAATATGGTGAATGGTATAGATAATCACATAATCATTTTCGGCCAGCTTTATCAGGCGAATACGCAACATCAAATCAGTACTAAGGTTAAAAACCAAGTTATCTTCTTCTTTACTGAATCTTTTGATTTGAGATTCTTGCTCAGTTTCAGAGAATGCAGTCAGATCATGTAGTGTAATGGGTAAATCATAGGAATGTGTTATGACTTGCCGTGGCTCATTATCAATAATTTCAATATGGGTACGTAACGCCTCATGACGCTCAAGCAACGTTTTTACCGCAGCCTTAAAAGCATTGAAATTCAGTTGTTCCCGTAATCTCAAATATCCGGGACAATTATATTGGGGACTACCTTCGGTAAGTTGGTCGATAAACCACAGGCGTTGTTGAGCAAATGAGAGTGGATAATGTTCTGCATGACCATCACGTTGGATATTCTGTAATTGATATGTTTGAATTTCTTCTTCTGCATCTATCTGGCTCAAGAAGTCGATCAACTCTTGTTTATAATTCTTCCATTCACTGAATAATTTCGCTGGAATACTATCACGGCTAGTTTCGTATTGTAATCGGTTATCAGCAACAAACAGAGTAATTCCTTGATTTAAAGCCTCATTTACAATTTGCGCTGCATTTTTCATATATCTCCTTGAAAATATAATATCAAATTATTTACACACGTGATTATTTATTATGTCCATAATTATATACCCTATGGATTTCAAGTTGCATCGCGACGGCAAGGGAACGAATCCCTGGGAGCATAGATAACTATGTGACCGGGGTGAGTGAGTGCAGCCAACAAAGAGGCAGCTTGAAAGATGACGGGTATAAAATAACAAATTTTTAATCATGTTAACATATGGGCATCGAAAATCATTAATAACGTTGTTTGATCTTGTTATCAAAATAGCGAAAAAAATAAATCATTTTTCATAATTATAACCACACCCTATTTTATTATTATCTGTTATTCCTATAGGAAATGAATTAAAAAATATTTTCACTTTTTCGCGCAACTGCCACATATACTGGCAGAATGATTTCGTGTCACCGTTTCATACAGAGATTGCACAGGCGTTCAAATTTATTCAGCTAAGGATAATAAACATATAAAATAATAGGTTAATAGGATGACGGGCCAGACAATCATTGACCAGTCGGATTTTATGAATACTGTAATTATCCAAAATTAACGTTAGAGTTTCAGTGTGACAATATTCACCCAAGATATTGATAAATACTTAAATATTCATTACCATTATTTACACAACCTCTTTATTCATTATATATACCCTACGGATTTCAAGATGCATCGCAACGGCAAGGGAGCGAATCCCCGGGAGCATAGCGAACTATGTGACCGGGGTGAGTGAGTGCAGCCAACAAAGAGGCAACTTGAAAGATGACGGGTATATGTAAATTCACTATAAATTACGTTGATAACTTCCATTACCATTCTGGTGTATCCTCTTCAATATGTTTTTTTCTAAGACCAGATGCTCGTTGTCGTTTTTTTCCTTGAAGTTTAGCGAGTTGGATAGGAGATATGCTTTGTTTAGGAAGAAAAAGATTTAATTGTTCGGTTAAGTTTAATGCTGCCATAACGGCAACAAAAATCTCTAATTGGACTTTACCTTTTTCAGCATTCAGTACAGTTTTTCTTGTGACGCCTAAAAGCTTAGCAATTTCAGCTTGAGTCAGATCATTGTTTAGTCGAGCTTGTTTCAAGCGCTCTCCCAATTCTTCTGCAATTGCTAAAGCTGTTTTTTCATGTGATATCATAAAGACCCCAAAATGACACATTAAAACCATTATTATCTATAATGGTCAATTATAAGCACATTATATATCAATCGTAACTTTGTATACTAATGTCCTATTAAAAAGACATTATAGACTTTAATAGTGATAAAATCCTATATACCCTATGGATTTCAAGATGCATCGCGACGGCAAGGGAACGAATCCCCGGGAGCATAGATAACTATGTGACCGGGGTGAGTGAGTGCAGCCAACAAAGAGGCAACTTGAAAGATGACGGGTATATATGGAACATTATGAGATGAGTTGATATAGGTAGAAACTGAATGCACACGTCATTGGATTAACCCGAGGGAATGGCAATTGATTTAGATAAACATAACTAGGCCGTTACTTCATCGATCAATGTCAGAGTAACAGGTGTTAATTTCTTACTGGTCCGGTTAAAAGCCAGAAATATCCCCTCTTTCTGCATATCTAGCGACACATAATCGTCACCAGAATCTCCTCTAGGCTTACTCTTATAAGGAGTTAAACCTTCATTAAAAATTTCCTGATAAGATTTACCCAGGCTATTTATTAACGCTTCAATATTGATCGCCATTATTTATATAACCTCTTAACTCATATCTAACCTCTAGTATATAAACATGGATAATGGTTTATTAGCCGCCATCCAATAAAGATAGAAAACTGAAAAAAATATCCCAGAAAACGTCTATACAACTTGCTCAAATGCTAATACATCTACTCGAAAATCAGTTAAATATGAAAAATTAATATTTGTATTAGGGTATTGTTCTCTTAGTTTAAGTATATAAGCATCAAACCCACCCATAAGCCCTATTACCGGAACTTTTTTTGGACCACCGCTGGAATCAGGTTCCCCCATGAGTGTTCTAACGGTTGTTTTATCCATTGAGTTTAAAAATGGAGGAGGCATATCGCCATTATATGAATCATTATTATCATAAACATTGATTAATACAAACTCCACTGAATGCAGCCTCCTTGAAACATTGTGAAAAGTTAGCCTCAGACCGGGTTCTGGTTTACAAAAAAATTCATCGTCTCCTTCAAACAAATATTCAAATTTATTAGTTGGAATAATCTCCTTTTCAATTAGTTGCTCCGCTGTTTGTCCCAAGTTATCAATTAACTCTTTAATGTTGATTACCATTATTTTCATAACCCCTGTTCTTGATTGAGCTAAGGCTATATTCCCCGCTCAAAAACCAACCCTCTAATACGCAAATCAGCTAAATATAATCGCGGAAATCTCTTTCCTAATTTACCGAATCCCTTTTATTTTTTGAAGCCAGGTTTGCCGTTTTTAGATCTCCATTCTTTTATAGCTTTTAAAATTTCCTCTGGGGAATCATCTTCTCCATTTTTGGGATAATAAATTAAATCTGCGCCTGAAGGGTGTTCAGTTATTTTTATAAATTCCTCTAATAGATCATCTTGCTATTTCTCTGTGCCTTCATCCGATATTATTCTTTAAATCAACTCTATAAACTCATTTTCGGTATATTCTTCCAATTTATTTTTCAGATCCATTTTATTTTACCTCTTTGTTAAAATGAGTTGGCTATTAAAAAGATTTCCCTTTTATTATTGACTACCAACGCACTTCTGATGTGGGTAAGAATGCCACTACTTTAACACGTTCTAATAAATCGTAATTAATTTGCATACTAGTTGGAATATGAAAGTCTAGCAGCGTATATAACTCCGTCCAGCCAATATCTCTCTTTAATATTTTCTGTGGAGGAAGTGATTTTTCAGGACTTCCAAAATGCTCATGAACCCATTGCCTAGACATCATCGGAACTAATGGTGAAGATAACTCATTTGGAAACCGGTATTGTGGTTTCTTCTCGTCAATTAAAGTAAGCTCTATAGCAAATAAAACCTTACTAACCCTTTTAAAGGACAAGTAAATACCTTCTTTAGTCATATTTAAAGATATATCAAGATCTCCAGCAAACCCTATTGGTTTGGTTTTATAAGGAATTAATCCTTCATTAAAAATTTCCTGATAGGTTTTCCCTAAACTATTAATTAATTCTTCAACATCGATCGTCACTATTTATATAACCTCTTTATTTATATCTGATCTATAGCATATAAACATGGATAATGGTTTATTAACTGCTATCAAATGAAAGTAGAAAAATATTCCAGAAAGCGTTTATACAATATGCTCAAAGATTAATGCATGTACCCGTAAATCAGCCAAATAGAGAAAACTAATTTCTGTATTAGGATATTGCTCATTCAGCTTATATGTATAAGAATCATATCCACCAACAATACCAATAACAGGGATTTTTTCTGGGCCACCAGCAGAATCTGGTTCCCCCATAAGGGCTCTAACAATTGCTCTATCCATTGAATGTAAAAATGGGTAAGGCAATTCTCCATTATATTCTCCACTACCTTCATAAGCGTTAATAAGTGTAATTTGTACAGATTCTAATATACTTGAATCAGCGTGAAACACTAATGTAAGGCCAACGTCAGGTCCACAATTGAACATATTAACATTCTCAAACAGAAACTCAAACTTTTCGGCTGGAATAAATTGTTTTTCAACTAACAGATCGTCTGTCTGTCCCAAACTTTTTATGATTGCAATAACATCCACCATTATTTGTACAACTCCTGTTCTTGATTAAACCAATCCATCTGCTATTTCATTTTTTCAAATTACTCACAAATGAATTGGCTTTCAATAATAACCACCCATCTATTACTAACTACCAACGTACTTCTGATGTAAGCAAGAACATTACAGATTCAACACGCTCAAACAGGTCATAATCAACCTGCATACTAGTCGGCATCCGAAAATCCAATAACGTATATAGCTCTGTCCATCCAACATCCTTCTTGAGAATTCTTCGCGGAGGAAGAGCCTTTTCTGGTTTACCTAATTGTTCGTGCAGCCATTGCCTGAACATCAATGTCTTCAAAGGAGAAGGCAACTCATTAGGAAATTGGTAGGAGGATTTCTTCTGATCAAGCAAAAGAAGCTCTATAGCAAACAGAATTTTGCCATCCCTCTTAAAGGCCAAATACATACCCTCTTTAATCATATCCAAAGTGATATCAGGATCTCCTGGGTATCCTGTTGGCTTAGTCTTATAAGGGATTAACCCCTCATCAAAAATTTCCTGATAAGGCTTACCCAAACTGTTTATTAATGCCTCTACATTGACTGTCATTTATATAACTCCTGTTCTTGGTTAATCTTATGCATTTTGGCTCTAGCATCCTCAAGCTGCTCTTCTGTTGCACCATACTGCTTCAACGCTGGTTTTATAGCATCAAAATCACGATCTACAGCCGCTCTCAAATCATTAGCATCTTGCTCTATTTGAGACAGAGAGTTTCGGCCTCCATAAGTTGCACTAAACTTTTGATGTACCTCAGCCGGAATAATAATGGCAGCAACATCCTTAGCGTCTTCATTTAATTTAGAAATTGATAAGGTTGGATATAGCTTCCTCAATTTAGCTCTCACAGCCGCTGCCGAAGGCATATGATCAGCATGCGTTCCATTCCTCAGTCGCCCCGCAAAATTTCTATACAAATCTACTTCAAACAATTTCACCGGTGGTTTACTCAAATACACATACACCGGCGGCATATTCGGAATAGAAAATACCAGAATATAATCGCGGAAATCCTTTTCATCACTTACTCAATCTCTATTTTTTAAAGCCAGGTTTGCCGTTTTTGGTTCTCCATTCCTTTATCACTTCAAGCACACCTTCAGGACTATCTTCAATGCTATCTTCTGGATAGAAGATTAAATCACCGCCAGAGGGGTGTTCTGAAATTCTTTCAAATTCATCTATAGCTTCTGATTCTTCCTCCTCTGTTCGAAAATTTCCATTAAATATTTTCTTTATCAAGGATAAAAATTCATTTTCAGTAATATTCATTACATTATTTTCCATAGTTTATTCACCTCCAGCTATGTAGTTCACTATGTCTCTTTGGCGTAACAACACTAATGTTATCAACATTATAAACATCTCCACCTTTAGAAATAGGCTTTTTATGATGTAACTCGTATTTTTTCTTTTTTCCTTTCCATTCGTCTTTCCTTGGAGCTGGAGCTTTTCCTTTTTTCATATTTCCCATATTCGCAGTTTTAGATTGCTTAGAAAACTCAGGGTCATTAGCAACTTCTTTCCAAAACGCATTTCTGAAATTATCAAAGTTATTAAACTTCCTCCCACGCAACTTATCTGCTATCTGACTGGGAATTGGTGCTCCCATATCTTGCCCTGCGCGACTTAACCAGTTTCCTTCGATTTTTTGTCCCCGACCAGTTACCACTCCCGGTTGATTCCGAGGAGTATTAAACATCACATAGATCGGCTCCATGCCTGAATCGGCTGGGAATACCAGAATATAATCACGGAAATCTTTTTCCTACGTTACGGGCAGCGATTTAAAGACAAAAATGGGGGTGGCATTTCACCTCTATAAATCTTCATCCTTGGCCCAGACGTAATTAGAGTAATACCGACTGAGATTAACAACCTTGATTTATCTTCAAAAACTAACGTTAATCCATCCTCTGGCATACAGAGAAATTCATCGTCTCCTTCAAACAAATATTCAAACTTTCCTGTCGGGATAAGTTGTTTTTCAATTAATAAATCTGCTGTTTTCCCTAAGCTATTAATAAGCTCCTTAATACTCATGCCTAACCTCTAGCATACAAGCACGGATAATGGTTTACTAGCCACTATCCGCCGATTATAATATGTAAAAAAGCTCTCTTCTCAGATAGTGTTGAAAGTAAGAGCTCTCACTCGATAATAAGCATCATAAATAAAAATGACTTCCACGTTTGGACAAGATTTTATACGATTTATATAAGCATCGTATCCACCAATAACACCTATAACCGGTGCTTCTATCATATCTTTTGACTCCATAGGTTCTCCATATTCAGCTCTTATCATTGCCTTATCCATTAAAGGTAAAAATGGATAAGGCAAACTACCATTATATTCATCATGATCACCATGTATATCAATTAGAGTTATCTGGACTGAATTCAATTGCCTAGATTTAGAATCAAAAACTAATGTGATTCCTTTTTCAGGTTCGCAATTGAACGATTCATCCCCTTCAAAATGAAACTTAAATATTCCTTTAGATATCTCACCATCTTCAACTAACGTTTCAGCGGTTCTTCCAAGACATTTAATTAATTTCGTAATGTCAGCCACTATTTATACCACCCTTGTTCTTTATTCAGTTGGTGTAATTCTTCTCGTGCCTTGTTCAACTGATCATCTGTATAGCCTTCTTCTCGTAGGCCGGGAACTTGAGCATCAAAATTACTGTCTACCGCCACTCTAATATCTGATGCGTCTTTAACTTGTTTCGCCTTTGTATTCCTGCCCTTATAAGTTTCACTATAGCCTCTGTGAACCCTATGAGGGATAGCTATGGATACACCACTATTGAGTATCTTATCTATGTCTTTATCTGTTGCAGCCTTACCTAACTTATTTTTTAAAAACAATTTCAACGCTGCCTTAGAAGGAATATGATCAATATCCAACCCATCATTACGGCTACGTCCAGCCAGATCCTGATATTCTCCCACTTCCAACGGTTTCACCGGTGGTTTACTCAAATACACATACACCGGCGGCATATTAGGAACAGGGAGGATCAGAATATAATCACGAAAATCCTTCTCTTCCGGCATAGGTAACGATTCAATATCGCTGCCCACTTTATCCGGGATCGGCAACACGGTTATTTGCGACGGAATAAACGGCTGTTCTTCATTCCCGGTATGGGCTGGAACCTTGAATTCCTGTTCGTTCGGCGTCCATAAAATTATCGGCCGGTATTCTCCCGGTTCCCAAAACTCGTAATTACCGGTGGTCCGATTCAGCGTCATCATGCGAACCGGCACTTTATCCAGACCACCTTCCGGGCTGACGTGATATCCCTGAACCGTCATCCTGCCGCTTTTTTCATCTCTGATCCAGCGAAAACGTACACGAGTTGGTGCTTTACCGTACTGTTCCGCTATCTGTCTCAGGCGATACGGATCTAAGTAATCCTCCTCACCTTCATTCAGCTTAGGTGAATAAAACAGCCCCATTAACCCAACTGTCACCGGATTCGGTGCCGCCAGCCAACGTCCAGCACTGATAGCGCCGCCGCCAATGTAACGCATCACCAGCGTTTCCCCTTCCGCTACCGCGCTACGAGCAGTGGCGGCCACGGCGGTAGCGGCTACTTCGGCTTTATCTTCACCACTACGGAACCACCGTTTATACCACGGTAATTTTTTATCCTGCGGTTTATCCGGTTCAGGCGGCTGTTTCTTACCTTGCAGAGGCGGTTCTGGTTTTTGCGGCGTCACCGGAGTGGGAGATGACGGAACCTGATATATCGCCATTCTGCCGAAGTTATCCGCCGGTTCGGCTTCGGTTCCGGCATCGGTACAACCTTTACCCCGTAAGCAGGATTTCGCAAACACCGGTATCGGAGGCTCTTTAGTCACAGGAGGTGCGGGCTGAACGTTTCTCGCTTCCTCCACCGGCGACGAGAAATTCTGGGCCGCCATATTAACAGGGGCTGTAGCCCGATTATTGGGCTGCTCCTGCTTCTCATAGCTGTCCATCTCCGAATTGATAAAACTAGCCCGACAGGGGCAAGTACTGACACTATCCAATGTGCCAGCCAACTTACGTCCCATATCAAACACATCTGATACACCACCGACAATCGTATAACTACCGGGATGTTTGCCACAGGTGACCTTATCTCCTTCACGAGCGGTTGCCCGTCCATTAAATGTCATGGTGTGGTCACCGGTAATAATCTGCCCGCCACAGGTTGTCTTATCACCAACGAGCAAGAAATATCCTATTGCCATCTATTCATCTCTCCATTGATTTATAGTATGGAGAGTGGATCTAATTGAAATTATCGTCATATCATTATCACCATGAGTTAATACACATGATTAATAATTCACCATATTTCACTTAAAAAACATATAGAAATATTCTGAAAATTGCTTATTTTATTGTCTCTAACAGGTGTAAAACATCATTTTTTTGCAACAACTTATATGCAATTAAATAACAATTATGGGTATCACCGCCATTGCGATGATCATATATACCCTATGGATTTCAAGATGCATCGCGGCGGCAAGGGAGCGAATCCCCGGGAGCATAGATAACTCTGTGACCGGGGTGAGTGAGTGCAGCCAACAAAGAGGCAACTTGAAAGATGACGGGTATAAAGTCGAAAAGATAATGGCGCGGTATGTTTAGGAAACCGGTAAACTCAGAAAATCAAAACGCTGACCAGAAGATCAGCGCTTTGTCATTCATCTCATCAAATAGTTATTATTGACCAAACATCTCTCGCAACCAGCCCGGTGCTTGTTCTTGCTGTTGAACAGGTGCTGATACCGCTGTTTGTTGGCACAAACTCTGTGGGTCATAAGTCCAAACCGGTAATGTTCTCCAGCCACTGCCACTACAGCTAAAACTACCATCCTGATTAACCACCATATCGACAATGCCTTCCGGTGGAATGTTATTCAACATCAACGGCGTCTGATTTTCCAGATAACGGCGATACACATTCAACGCCCCTGTAGCACCTGTCAGATTGGTCGGTTCATTGTTATCTCGGCCAACCCATGCTATCACTACCTCTTTACCATCGATTCCGGCAAACCAGCTATCACGCAGATCATTGGTGGTACCCGTTTTACCCGCCAGATTATAACGACCAAACTTAGCGTTCAGAGAACGAGAAGTTCCATTCGCTACAACCTGCTGCATACCATACAGCGTCAGATAAGCCGCCTGAGCCGGTACAGCCCGTTCAGCCTGTGGGTAACTTTGATATATCACGGTGCCATCTTCCGTGATGACAGAACGTAACGCGGAAAGCGTCGCGCGGTTGCCGCCACTCGCCATCGTCTGATATTCCTGCGCCACTTCTAACGGTGTCAAGCTGAGAGAACCCAGTAACATGGCCGGAACCTGCTGAATTACTTCCTCCGGTACGCCAAGCCGGATTAATGTGTTGCTAACATGATCAAGACCAACCGCCAATCCAAGATTCACCGTAGGAATATTCAATGAACTTGCCAGCCCATCTATCAACATGACACGCCCACGGAAACGACGGTCATAATTTCTCGGTTCCCAAACCTTGCTGTTCGGCTGTTTTACCGCAAGGGGTTCATCCGCCAGCCAGGTATTCAACCGATATTGATCCGGTTCACTCAATGCCGCCAAATAAGTAGAGGGTTTTGCCAGTGAACCAATTGAACGACGCGCCATCATTGCTCGGTTAAATCCAGCATATTGAGGTTGAGAACCACCAACCATCGCCCTGATTTCACCACTGATGCGATCGACAATCACCATTGCCCCTTCAAGGTCAGCAATTTTGCGGGTTTTTCTCAGGCTGGCAATCCCCTCTTCTACTGCGTTTTCAGCCGCATCCTGAGATACCGGGTCCAAAGTAGTGAAGATTTTCACGCCGGACAGATCATTTACTCGATCGCCAAGTCTATCCTGCAATTCCTTACGAACTAGCTGCATAAACGCCGGTTGTGGGGTGATAACACCACCTTTCGGTTTTACCC
The DNA here is from genome assembly GCF_963878365.1 of Photorhabdus sp. HUG-39. Lineage (NCBI taxonomy): Bacteria > Pseudomonadati > Pseudomonadota > Gammaproteobacteria > Enterobacterales > Morganellaceae > Photorhabdus > Photorhabdus sp. HUG-39. Next base: position 82,987 of record NZ_CAWNWY010000015.1, read on the forward strand.
CCAGTGGACGAGCGCTCAATAACTTATAAAGATCTTCATCAATAATTTGCTGGTTTTGTAACAGTTTGAGCACCACATTACGACGCTGGAGAACGAGTTTAGGATTACGCCACGGATTATAGAGTGAAGCTCCTTTCACCATACCTACCAGCAACGCCTGTTGATCTAAACTCAATTCATCTACGGGACGACCAAAATAATAGAGGCTCGCCAGCGGGAATCCTCGGATCTCCCCATCACCACTTCGGCCTAAATAAACTTCGTTCAGATACAGTTCGAGAATCCGATCTTTGCTGTAACGATAATCCATCAGCACAGCCATATAAGCTTCATTGGCTTTGCGCACCAAAGTGCGCTCATTGGTCAGGAACAAGTTTCTAACCAATTGCTGCGTCAGGGTACTTCCCCCCTGAACGGTACGCCCGGCAGTCAAGTTAGCCAGTGCTGCACGCCCAATGGAAAGAATACGAATACCATCATGTTGATAAAAATGACGATCTTCGGTCGCCAGCAAGGTGTTAACCAGTAAATCGGGGAAACCAGAACGTGGCACAAATAACCGCTGCTCCCCATTAGGAGACTGCAACATGGTAATCAGCTTCGGATCAAGGCGGAAGAACCCAAATTGACGCTGATTTTCCAGATTTTCGATCCCTGCCAGACGGTTATCGCTGAACGTTAGCAAAGCGTGGATCTGCCCCTCTTTACTGTCAGGAAAATTAAACGGGCGGCGTAACATTTCAATGGTTTCACCTCTAACAGAAAACTCCCCAGGACGGGTAATTTTCGTCACCTGGCGATACTGCATCCCTTCCAGCAGATATACCATCTCTTTCTTACTGTAGTTCATGCCCGGTTCAAGATTAACCATGCGACCATAGACTGCCGCAGGTAACTCCCAAACTTTTCCATCAATGCGATCGCGGATTTTAGCATCCAGATAGACACCATAAGCCGCCAGTAATACGGCAAAAATAATAAATATTTTGAATAACAACCAGAACCAACGCCACTTTTTCTTAGGTGGACGGGAATACATTCCTTTCTTTGTCATGGGTTGATCCTCTTCATCATCGTAGTCCTCATCTTCATAGCCATTATTATCATCATCCAACAGATACCGTCTTTTTAATGGCCGTTTACGGCGGGATACCAACTTTTTGCCTTTACGTCCGATTGGTTGACGATCTTCACCAGACATTCCAAAATTCTCCAAAACCGCTCAGATGCTATTAATGGGTTTTCATATTTTTTAATGAATTTATTCACTTACAAAAACAAAGGTTAAATTCTATTATGAATATTTTTTTGTCCGCCGAGTAGGTACCGTATTTGCCGGATCATCCGGCCATAAATGTTTTGGGTAACGCCCTTTCATCTCTTTTTGTACTTCACGATAGGAGCCTTGCCAAAAAGCAGCCAAATCCTGCGTGATCTGCAATGGCCTTTGGGCTGGTGATAAGAGTTCAAGCACCAGCGTTACCCGCCCTTTTGCCAGAGATGGGCTTTGCTGTTCACCATACATTTCCTGCATCCGAACAGATAATACAGGTGGTTTATCACTGAAATAACGGATTGCTATCCGGCTGCCAGTAGGGACAGTGTAATAAATAGGCAGTTCATTATCCAGACACTGTTGTTGTTGCCAATCCAGTAAATTTTCCAGTGCTGGCAACAAATCAATCTGTTTCAGCCCTTTCAAATCACGCACACCAGTAAGGAACGGCATCAACCAATCATCAAGAGAAGCCATTAATGCATCATTATCTACTGCCGGCCACTGCATTTCAGGCAACCATTTAGCCGCGCATTGGATACGGATGCACAACTGAACTGCCGCAGGCGACCAGTTGAGCTCATGTAATCCCTCATTGCGTAACCAGTTTAGCAGGGCCTGTTGTAATTGCTCATCTGAAAGCTTTGCCAATCGTTGGGCTTTTACTGTCAAGCACCCACATTGCAGTCGTTTCCATGCTCGCAATGTCCCTTTGTTATCATCCCATTCAACGACACTCTGCTCGCTAAATAAATTCGGTTGCTGTTGTATCAGTCGTTCAATATCAAGAGGGCAAGCCAGCAAAATACGCGCATCAGGATTTCTGCTGTTTTGTAATAATGAAGGAGCCACCAGCCACGATTCGCCAGATAACTTTTCTTCATCATCGATCATCACCCCCAAACCATTAGCCAGTTGAAAACGCCCTCCCTTATCCCGATTTTTGGCTATTCTGTCAGGGAAACCTTGGGCTAATAGCATTGCAACAAATCCACCGTCTGGCTCACCAAAATGATCGCCCATATTCCTAGCTAACTGCTTTGCCCGCCGTAACCAATGAGCTTGTCGCTGCTCAACCCAATAAGTGATATCCGGCTGACCACCACGGGGCGGTTCTTCCAGAATCGCGGTCAGCATAGCAGCGGTTGCCAGCATATCGGCCCCTTGTTCCAACCCTGCACATAATATTGCAGCCAAGCGAGGATCACTGCCGGATTCCGCCATTTTTCTGCCTCTGGACGTTAACTGACCATTGTTATTGACTGCACCTAACTGTAATAACAGCGATTTGGCTACTGCCAGCGCTGCGTCAGGTGGCATATCTAGCCAGTACAATTGGGAAATATCATGACATCCCCACTGCAATAAGGAGAACCATAAACCACTGAGATCAGCATTCAGAATTTCGGGCTCACTATACTCTGCCGCTCTTTCTGCCTGTTCTTGGCTGAATAGATGCCAACAAACACCGGCTTCCAACCGTCCCGCTCGACCAGCTCGTTGTGTCATAGAAGCTTGACTGATGCGTTGAGTGATCAGGCGAGTCAATCCATTTTTGGGTTCAAAACGCGTCGTGCGTTCAAGACCACTATCAATCACCAGTCGAATACCTTCAATCGTTAAGCTGGTTTCTGCAATGTTAGTCGCCAAAACAACTTTACGGCGTCCACGTAATGAAGGTTCGATAGCTTTTTGTTGTTCAGCCAATGACAACGCACCGTACAACGGGCAAAGATCGGTATCCTCAGCAACTATCTCTTTAAGAAGTCCAAACACCCGTTGAATTTCCCCGCTGCCCGGCAAAAACAACAGCACAGAACCTTGCTCCTGTTGGAGTAACCGCAATACGACGGTGGCTACACTCTGTTCAAAAGGTTGATGAGCAGGCAAAGGACAATAATGTCTGGTCACAGGAAAGCTTCGCCCTTCTGAAATAATCACTGGCGCATCAGGTAATAAAGAAGAGAGCCGCTGATTATCCAGCGTCGCTGACATGATCAAAATTCGCAGATCATCCCGTAGCCCTGCCTGTACATCCAGCAACAATGCCAACGCCAAATCAGCCTGCAAGCCGCGCTCATGGAATTCATCCAGAATCACCAGAGAAACCCCTGTCAGCATGGGGTCCTGCTGTAACATTCGGGTTAAAATGCCTTCTGTTACCACTTCAAGGCGAGTAGTTGCACTCATTTTCGTTTCTGAACGCATCCGGTAACCCACGGTCTGCCCGATATTTTCATTCAGTTGAGCGGCAAGACGATTTGCGACACTGCGAGCAGCAATCCGCCGTGGTTCCAACATTATGATACGCCCAGAGAAATCGGCTTTTTTCAGAATTTCCAATGGCAAAGCCGTCGATTTACCGGCACCCGCCGGAGCATGAAGCAGGACCTGTTGTGAACTTTTCAACGCACTCAGGACAGGCTCGACGACCTCATATACAGGCAATAAAGACACAAACACTCCATACAAAGAAAGTTAACTTTCAACTGTCGGCATTGTAGCATTGCCCGCTTCAATCTTATGCCATCCGTCATTCAGGAGTTTTTATGGAATTCTATCCGCCCTTACAATCCGCCACACTAGTTCGTCGCTATAAACGTTTCCTGGCTGATGTCATCACACCGGAAGGCGAAACACTGACTATCCACTGCGCCAATACGGGCGCAATGACCGGCTGTGCGATACCGGGAGAGACGGTTTGGTACTCCACCTCTGATAATCCCAAACGTAAATACCCCAACAGTTGGGAATTGACAGAAACACAGGATGGTCACTGGATTTGTGTTAATACGCTCAGAGCAAATGATCTCGTCGCTGAAGCCATTGCACAAAATGCTATTCCAGAATTTTCTGAATATAAAAAAATCAGTCGGGAAGTGAAATATGGCGAAGAGAACAGCCGGATAGATCTGCTATTACAGGCAGAACAGCAAGTTAATTGCTACATTGAAGTGAAATCAGTGACCCTTCTCCAGGAAAATTGTGGCTATTTCCCTGATGCTGTCACGACTCGCGGGCAAAAACACCTACGGGAATTGCAACACATAGCAGAACAAGGGCAAAGGGCTGTTTTATTTTTTGCGGTCTTGCATTCCGGCATCAGGCAGGTCGCGGCGGCTGCACATATTGATCATAATTATTCATCTCTTTTGGAACAAGCGCAAAATTCTGGGGTCGAAGTTATCTGTTACCAGGCCAACATGACAGGAAAAGGGATGGTTTTAGGCGATAAGTTAACTTTTGTACTAAAATGATTAACTTACCGATTTACCTAATATTTGCAGCCAAGTTGTACAAGGTGTAAAGGCATGCAATACATTTGCTTCCACACCATTGTGAAACTAATGGCAGGAACAATTGCCAACCCTTGCTCCATCTGCTATTTATAACGGCCTATTTTTTTCCCCGCTAGGGGTTCGTTTGATAGTGCGTGTGTTAGGAGAAGTATTATGCAAGAAGGGCAAAAACGTAAAACCTCGTCCTTAAGCATTCTCGCCATCGCTGGGGTAGAACCTTACCAAGAGAAGCCAGGTGAAGAATACATGAACGATGCCCAGTTGGCGCATTTCAAGCTAATTCTTGAAGCATGGCGCAATCAACTCAGGGATGAAGTAGATCGTACTGTATCTCATATGCAGGATGAGGCAGCGAACTTCCCTGATCCAGTTGACCGTGCGGCGCAGGAAGAAGAATTCAGTCTTGAATTACGTAACCGCGATCGTGAGCGTAAATTGATTAAGAAGATCGAGAAAACCCTGAAAAAAGTCGAAGATGACGATTTCGGTTTTTGTGAATCCTGCGGCATTGAGATAGGCATCCGTCGTTTGGAAGCCCGTCCAACCGCAGATTTGTGTATTGATTGTAAGACGCTGGCCGAAATCCGTGAAAAACAGATGGCTGGCTAATTAATGGTGTTCCGAATACGGCGTCTTTATGACGCCGTATAAACAACCCCACTGATCTCCACTATGATAAAATCTGAACGTCCCCAGGCTTATATTGGGCGTTTCGCCCCATCACCTTCTGGTGACCTGCATTTTGGTTCATTAATCACTGCCATTGGCAGCTATTTGCAAGCCCGTGCTTGTCAGGGAAAGTGGCTGATACGTATTGATGATATTGATCCGCCCAGAGAAGTTCCCGGTGCTGCCAGCCGGATTCTTCACGCACTTGAACATTACGGTTTACATTGGGATGGTGAAATTCTTTATCAATCTCAGCGCCATGAGGCTTACTGTCATGTCCTTAATCAATTGCAACAACAAGGTTTAAGTTATTACTGCACCTGTACCCGTCAACGCATTCACCAGATTAATGGTTTTTATGATAGAAACTGCCGTGAATTAAATTTGCCCATTGATCATGCAGCAATTCGATTCAAGCAGCGTCATCCGGTTTACGGTTTTGAAGATAAATTACAAGGATATCTGAACGCCGATCCGGTCATGGCTGAAGAGGATTTTATTATTCACCGTCGTGACGGTTTATTTGCCTATAATTTAGTGGTTGTTATTGATGATGATTACCAAGGGGTGACTGAGGTGGTAAGAGGGGCAGATTTGATTGAACCAACTGTCCGCCAAATTGCGCTTTATCAGCAGTTAAATCTCAAAATACCTGACTATATTCATTTACCACTCGCTCTGAATAAGGACGGCAATAAACTTTCCAAACAGAATCATGCTCAGCCGATCCCATTGGATGATCCCCGGCCATTACTGATTGAAGCATTATCTTTCCTTAATCAATCTGTTATAGAAAACTGGCAAGATCTTTCTCGTGATCAATTGTTGCAAAAAGCAACAGCACGTTGGGATCTGGATCGAATTCCACGACAAGGTAAAATGCACGTAGATAACATGAATAAAGTTACGGTTAGTCATAACAACCATTCTCAAAAAATACACAGTAGGCTATGATTAGCCGCTGTTTTTTATTTGTTTTATATGATTAGTTACTTATCGAGGTGTACCATTTTTAACCGAGTAGCAAATTTCTGCCGTAACTTATTGATCCGCGAAGGGAAAAATAACCGCGAACTACAGGCAGCCAGTGAAAGGCCAGTCACCGGATCTGACCGTTCTGCTCAGGAAGAGTACATAACTCTTCACTCTAATCGCCAAAACCCTTATCAACCCTTATCCAATGTGGAGACACCAAGGAAGGTTGAACAGGAGAATCCTCATTCGGATTTATCGATAACGATAATTCCACGGGAACAACATTGTATTTCCCGCAGAGATATCAGTGAAAATGCACTGAAAGTCCTTTACCGTTTGAATAAATCCGGTTTTGAAGCCTATCTGGTTGGCGGTGGTGTCCGTGACTTATTACTCGGTACGAAGCCGAAAGATTTTGATATTGCCACCAATGCCACTCCAGAACAGGTGCGTAAATTATTCCGCAACTGCCGTCTGGTTGGACGCCGCTTTCGCTTAGCTCATATTATGTTTGGTCAGGAAGTGATTGAAGTCGCAACATTCCGTGGTCCACATGAACAAACGGGTTCTGATGATAAAAATCAGTCACAACAAGCACAAAGCGGCATGCTACTGCGGGATAACATCTTCGGCTCAATTGAAGAAGATGCTATGCGCCGCGATTTCACCATAAACAGCCTCTATTATGGTATCAATGATTTCTCTCTGCGTGATTATGCCGGTGGCCTTCATGATCTGGAAACCGGTGTTATCCGCTTGATTGGCGATCCTGAAACCCGCTATCGGGAAGATCCAGTAAGAATGCTGCGCGCGATCCGTTTCGCTAGCAAACTGAATATGACCATCAGCGAAGGTACCGCCGAACCTATTTCTCGTTTGGCTTTTCTGCTGAGTAATATTCCACCTGCCCGTCTGTTTGAAGAATCTTTAAAACTTTTACAAACCGGTCAAGGTTACAGCACTTATAAACTTCTGCGCGAATACCGCCTATTTCAACCACTTTTCCCATTGGTTCAACGCTATTTCACCGAAAATAACGATTCGCCAATGGAACGTATACTCAATCAGGTTTTGAAGAATACCGATTACCGGTTACAAAATGATAAACGGGTTAACCCGGCGTTTTTGTTCGCCGCAATGCTCTGGTATCCACTGGTTGAACATGCGGAAAAGCTGTCTCAAGAAGGTGGCCTGGCTTACTACGATGCTTTTGCATTGGCGATGAATGACATTCTGGATGAGCAATGCCACTCCATTGCCATTCCTAAGCGCCTGACAACCATCATGCGTGATATCTGGCAATTACAGTTACGTCTGCCACGCCGTCATGGTAAGCGGGCAAATAAGCTGATGGAACACCCTAAATTCCGTGCTGCCTATGATTTGCTGGAACTGAGAGCCAATGTTGAAAATCGCAATGAGCTAAAAGATCTTGTCGATTGGTGGGGAGAATTTCAGCAAGTCAATGCATCACAGCAACGGAGTATGATTTCTGAACTGGGCAGTGAGATTGTTCGTCGTCGTACACGGCCTCGCCGTCACTATAAACCAAGACTGAGCAGGAACAGCTAATAAATTATGGCTCGTGTTTATATCGCTGTTGGTAGCAATCTGGCAGAACCTATGCAGCAAGTAAAAAATGCACTTGCTGCATTAAAAGATTTACCGGAAACAGAATGTATTGCCTGCTCCTCACTGTATCGTACTAAACCGATGGGGCCGCAGAATCAACCTGATTTTCTGAATGCGGCAGTCGCACTGGAAACCACGCTAACACCGGAAGAATTACTCAATCACACTCAGGCGATTGAACTGGCCCAGGGACGGGTAAGAAAAGATGAACGCTGGGGGCCAAGAACACTCGATCTGGATATCATGCTATTTGGTGATCAGGTGATTACTACCGAACGATTGACTGTGCCTCACTACGGACTAAAACAGCGCGAATTTATGCTCTACCCGTTAGCTGAAATTGCCCCTGATCTTATATTTCCTGATGGGGAAGCTTTATCTGAAAGACTGAAACACACCCCAGAAAACGGCCTGACACTCTGGCTGCAACCGCAGTCCTCTGATTCTAATCACTACATATAAGGATCTCAGTTCAGTCCGTGGCCGATTTCTGTACATAACAAGAAAAATTGCAGGAGAAGGAAGATAAATAATGAAACCAATAACCATGACTGATCTGAATCAGCTCAAAAAAGAAAAACGTAAATTCGCGACTATTACCGCTTATGACGCCAGCTTTGCTCACGTGTTTGCCGAGCAAGGTATCAATGTCATGCTGGTTGGCGACTCACTGGGTATGACTGTGCAAGGGGCTGATACCACCATTCCAGTGACGGTTGAAGATATTGTCTATCATACTCGTTGCGTCCGTGCCGGAGCACCTTATACTTTTATCATTGCCGATATGCCTTTCATGAGTTATGCCACACCAGAGCAAAGTTGTGAAAACGCAGCCAAGCTTATGCGTGCTGGCGCTAACATGGTGAAACTTGAAGGCGGTAGCTGGTTATACGATACCATTAGCATGCTTACCGAGCGTTCTGTACCTGTTTGCGCTCATTTAGGGCTAACTCCTCAATCAGTCCATATTCTTGGCGGTTATAAAGTTCAAGGACGTGATGAAGTATCAGCGAATCAATTGATAAAAGATGCAATTACCTTAGAAAAAGCAGGCATACAACTGCTGGTGCTAGAATGCGTACCCGTTGATTTAGCTAAACGTATCACCGATGAATTACAGATCCCGGTAATTGGTATTGGCGCTGGTAATGTGACTGATGGGCAAGTTTTAGTGATGCATGACGCACTAGGCATTACCGTAAGCCCCCCTAAATTTGTGAAAAACTTCCTTGAAGAAGCAGGAAATATACGTGATGCCATCCGCTTATATAAAGAACAAGTGGAAAGCGGCGCCTACCCAAGTAAAGAACACTCATTTTATTAATAAATTACCCTTGTTAGCCCGAAGGCTGTATACATTCTAAGGAGTATTAAGCAATGCTGATTGTCGAAACTGTACCGATTCTACGCCGTGAAATCCGCCGCTGGCGTCAGGAAGGAAAACGCATTGCACTGGTGCCAACAATGGGTAACTTGCACGACGGCCATATGACGTTAGTCGATACAGCCAAAGGGCAAGCAGATATTGTGATCGTCTCTATTTTCGTCAACCCGATGCAGTTTAATCGTCAGGATGATCTGGCAAGATATCCCCGCACTTTACAGGAAGATTGCGAAAAACTTCATCAACACGGTGTCGATCTGGTATTTGCTCCTGCTGATAAGGAAATATACCCTGATGGTATGGAACATCAGACTTATGTTGAAGTTCCTGGGCTTTCTACCATGCTGGAAGGGGCCAGTCGTCCCGGTCATTTCCGTGGTGTTTCAACCGTGGTGAGCAAACTATTCAATCTAGTGCAACCAGATTTAACCTACTTTGGCGAAAAAGATTTTCAACAATTACAACTTATTCGCAAAATGATCGCCGACCTGGCTTATGACATTACGCTGGTTTCAGTACCTACTGTGCGCGACAAAAATGGCCTGGCTCTCAGTTCGCGTAATAACAATTTAACAGCCGATGAACGTCGAATCGCCCCAGAACTCAGCAAGATCATGCGATCTATCGCTGAAAAAATGGCACAGGGTGAATGCCACACAGAACAATTGCTCATTCAAGCTTCCGTACAACTACACGAAATGGGTTTTGTACCTGATGAGTTGTTTATCCGTGACGCCGAAACATTGGCGCCGTTAAATACCGAAAGTAAAAAAGCCGTTATTCTAATAGCTGCCTGGTTAGGGCAAACCCGTTTGATCGATAATCAGCAAGTAGATTTAACGCAATAATCGCCGTTGTATCAGGCGTTATTGATGCAAAAAGGTTCTAAGTTGTCATCGAATCAGGAGAAAAACCATGTTGCGTACGATGCTACAGGGGAAATTGCACCGGGTGAAAGTCACTCAGGCAGATTTGCATTATGAAGGTTCTTGTGCAATTGATCAGAATTTCATGGATGCAGCCGGTATTCTGGAATATGAAGCTATTGATATCTATAACGTGGATAACGGCGAGCGTTTTTCCACTTATGCTATCGCCGCTGAACGTGGTTCTAGAATAATTTCAGTTAACGGAGCAGCAGCACGCCGTGCTGCGGTAGGTGATAAGCTAATTATTTGCTCATATGTACAAATCCCTAACGAAGATGCCCGTCATCATAAGCCTAATATCGCTTACTTCGATGGTGATAATATTATGAGGCGTATCGCCAAAGCCGTGCCGGTTCAAGTGGCTTAAATTAAATTTAGTCCCCTAAAATTAGCCAGCAAAATTTAGGGGACTTCAAAAATAGAAACCGTTAATAAATTACCGAATTTAAGTCCTCAATCCCCGCCCTGTTTCAATTAAATACCAGGCAACAAGATAAAAAGCCACAATAAATGCAGTCAAAACACTCAACGTAATTATCAAAGAAACATCAGTAATCCCCAGGAAACCATAACGGAAACCACTAATCATATAAACGATCGGATTCAACTTGGAAACCGCTTGCCAAAATGGGGGTAATAATGTCAATGAATAAAACACCCCACCAAGATAAGTCAGTGGCGTTAATACGAAAGTCGGAATAATGCTGATATCATCAAACGTTTTAGCAAAAATCGAATTCAGCAACCCCCCTAGTGAGAACAAAATGGAGGTCATCAACAACGTGACAACAATCATCCACCACGCATGAATATGAAGCGGCACAAAAAATAGAGAAACCAATGTCACCAGAATACCGACGCAGACACCACGGGCAACACCACCACCAACAAACCCCACAATAACTATGTGTGTCGGAACCGGCGCTACTAATAATTCCTCAATACTGCGCTGGAATTTCGCACCAAAGAAGGAGGAAGAAACATTGGCATAAGAGTTAGTAATCACCGACATCATAATAAGGCCAGGGACAATAAACTGCATATAATCGACACCGCCCATTTCCCCAATACGCGAACCAATCAAGCTACCGAAGATAATAAAATAGAGCGACATGGTAATAACCGGTGGTAATAAAGTCTGTACCCAGATACGACCAAAACGGGTAATTTCTTTAATCCAGATAGTTTTTAGCGCCACCCAGTACAACTGAATCATTTACTATCTCCTTACTTATTGTTCACCAAGCTGACAAATAACTCTTCCAGACGGTTCGCTTTATTACGCATACTTAAAATATGAATACCCTGAGCACTTAATTGGGTAAATACGCTATTTATTCCCTGACCACGCTGAACATCCACTTCCAAAGTAGAGGCATCCAGCAGTCGATAATCATATCCTACTAGTTCAAGAATTGGGTTTTGTGTCGCCAGATCGAAGAAGAATGTTTCAGACTCCACCCGACTGAGTAAATTTTTCATACTGGTGTTTTCCACCAATTCACCATGCTGAATAATGCCAATATTACGGCACAGCATTTCTGCTTCTTCCAGATAGTGAGTCGTTAGAATAATTGTCGTTCCTTGGGCATTCAGCTCTTGCAAAAAATTCCACATAGAGCGACGAAGTTCAATATCAACACCAGCAGTCGGTTCATCAAGGATCAATAACTTAGGCTGATGCATCAACGCTCGTACAATCATCAAGCGTCGTTTCATCCCACCAGACAGACGAATCGCCCGTTGGTTGCGTTTTTCCCACAGATCTAACTGCAACAGATAAGTTTTCGCTCTGGCTTGCGCTACTTTTCGCGGTACACCATAGTAACCGGCCTGATTGAGAACAATCTGCAACACCGTCTCAAACGGGTTAAAGTTAAATTCCTGCGGAACAAGACCTAACTGGCGTTTAGCATTGACAATATCAGTATCAATATCATAGCCAAACACCTTAACCTTACCGCTGCTTTTGTTTACCAGAGAGCTAATAATGCCGATTGTGGTGGATTTCCCTGCACCATTCGGACCTAATAATGCGTAGAAGTCTCCAACTTCCACATTCAGATCTATCCCACGCAGTGCCTTAACACCATCAGTGTAAGTCTTAGTAAGCTGCGTTAACTCCAATGCATAAGTCATAAATTACAAAACACCTTTATTATCTGGTCGCTTTTGCGTGTAATGTGGAAACATAATGCTGTTTTTCTGCCTGACTTGCTTTACAAAAACAGTAGAAAGATTAAAAACAAACAGCAATAAAATATTAAAATTTCAATTGATGTTGTATATGATTCTATCTTAAAGAAACACTACCAGGCTATGAATCATGATGAAAAAAATAGAAGAGCTGCTTGCCAATAACAAGCAGTGGTCAGAATCGGTTAACGAAGAAAATCCAATTTTTTTCAAAGAATTAGCAAAATCACAAAAACCTCATTTCTTATGGATTGGTTGTTCAGACAGCCGGGTACCAGCAGAAAAACTAATTGATGCCGCCCCCGGTGACTTATTTGTTCACAGAAACGTTGCAAACCTGGTTATTCATACTGACTTAAATTGTCTTTCAGTTATTCAATATGCAGTAGATGTACTGGAAGTTGAACATATCATTATCTGCGGACACTACGGTTGTGGTGGTATCGAAGCTGCAATTGATGGCACCGAACTGGGATTGATTAACAACTGGCTGCTACATATTCGTGATCTTTGGTATAAACACAGTTCTATGCTAGGTGAATTACCCCCTAATGAGCGTCTGAACCGTCTGTGCGAAATTAACGTTGTTGAGCAAGTATATAACCTTGGTCACTCAACCATTATGCAAGCAGCATGGAAACGAGGCCAAAAAGTGATGATCCACGGTTGGGTTTACGGTATCCATAATGGTCAATTGCAAGATCTGGAAGTCACGGCTGACAGCCGTGAAAAACTGGAGCTTGCCTATCGCCAGACAATATCCAAACTGACGCATAAGAAGTGATTTTTTAGATCATTCATAAAATACGCTGTAGAAAAGGTTATATTTAACTTTTTCTATAGTGTAATTAAACGAAGATTTTCAATTTATAGATTATAGATTATAGATTATAGATTATAGATTATAGATTATAGATTATAGATTATAGATTATAGATTATAGATTATAGATTATAGATTATAGATTATAGATTATAGATTATAGATTATAGATTATATTAAAAATATATTTTAATTTTTTCTCAGACTTAAAAATTATATTTTACCCTTTAAACTCATGATAATATTTTTCTCCAGAGATATTATCTAAACTAGAGTGGAAAGTTTACAACATAGGTTCGCGAAGCATTCTCTTTTTGATTTTTTAATGCTCTGTCTGTTAACCAGTTGTCCAGGGTGTCAATTCCTGAAGTAAAACTATTTAAATTGTGATCATCTGTTAACAAGGTTGGATCATTAATCATTCTATCACCACGGTTTTTTCATATTTTCCGTTTTGATAAGACGCTCATTTGGAGCAGCCGGAGCATCAAGTTTAGCAATAAAAACATTAAAAATTTCTGGATATACAACCATAAAGGAGTGTTCCAATAAAGTATTTTCAGCATCACGTTTGATTGTATCAAGGACATATTCAGTAACGGTTTTTCCCTTCACTTTTGCCGCTCTATCTATTAAATCCCGATCCTCTTGCCTAATCCTCAAGTTGAGTGTCTTATTTTTACGATTCTCACTTATTACGTTCATTTCAAATCTCCTTATGCTATAGGTGAGCTAAATAATACACAAACGTAACGCCATTATCATCACATTTCTAGAGGAGAGAATTCCCATTAGGCATAGAGGCTTACATCGGCTTTCGCTAATAAAAATGCAATATACCCGTTATCTTTCAAGTTGCCTCTTTGCTGGCTGCACCTATTCACCCCAGTCATATAGTTCGCTACGCTCCCGGGGATTTGCTCCCTTGCCGTCACGATGCATCTTGAAATCCTAGGGTATATAGCGTAATTAAACGAAAGTTTATGCAAATTTTTATTTTATTAAATCGCTACCTATTTGAATATCAACTATCTATTTTAATTTCTTTATTTTACGAATGTACGAATACGGTAATAAAAAGAAGATTTTTATGAGCGATCAAATCTCATTACCTGTAATAACAATGTTGACACTTAGGCAGAACCACTCTAAAGTGTTAACAATGTGATAACCGTTACTTGCGAGGAAAGTTCTATGCTTACTCATGTCAGAAAAATTGGAAACTCTGTTGGTACTATTATTCCAGCTCAACTATTGAAATCCCTCCACCTGAAAGAAGGTGACCAATTATCAATTGTCGAAGAACAAGGGAAAATCGTAATCTCCGCAGTAAACCATCGTCCCAAGTACAAATTAGCCGATCTACTAGCTCTATGTGACTCAGAAGCACCAATGCCTGAAATCTTAAAAGAATGGGATACCAGTAAACCTGTAGGGAATGAAGTGTAATGGCAACATTTCAACGAGGGGATATTGTTGAGGCGTGCTTAAACCCAGTCGCGGGTCAAGAACTGCAAGGTGACAAAAGGCCATGCTTAGTAATAAGTCCATACAATTTTAACAAATTAGGTTTAACAATTATTATTCCTATAACACAAGGAGGAAATTATGCCAGGTTTGCGGGTTTTGCCGTGACATTGATGGGCACTGGAACACAGACTCAAGGAGTTCTATTAGCGAATGGCATTCGTTCCATCGATCTAAATGTAAGACAAGCAAGAAAAATTGAAGAGGCCCCGACGTCTGTAGTTAATGAAATTTTAGCCGTAGTGTCCAGCATATTGGAATAAATTCTGCTGCTAAGTATGGTTCCACGACTGTAAGCCATATTAAGCACCGTGCCAAAATGTAGATAGGAGCGCAGCTCTATATATCATACCTGAATCACAAAGCAAAAACGGCAACCGAAAGTTGCCATTTTCAAATACGAGAAAACTACTCTTCTAGCAAAACCACATGGCCGATATAAGGCAGATGACGGTAAAGTTGCGCATAATCGATACCATAACCCACCACAAATTTATCCTCAATTGAGTAACCAATCCACTCAACCGGAACATCAACTTCACGGCGGGAAGGTTTATCCAGCAAGGTACAGATTGCCAGTGATTTTGGCTCACGCAACGCCAAAATTTCACGCACTTTATTCAGGGTATTACCTGAATCAATAATATCTTCCACAATCAGTACATGCTTACCACGAATATCCTCGTCCAGATCTTTCAGGATTTTCACATCACGAGTGGAATTCATACCGCTACCGTAACTGGAAGCCGTCATAAAGTCGACTTGATGAGGGATCTGAATTTCACGGCATAAATCAGCCATAAAAATAAATGAACCTCTCAGCAACCCGACCAATACCAGCCCACTACCACTGTCACAATAGTGTTCAGTAATCTGTTTTCCCAGTTCAGCAATACGTTGTTTAACCTCCTGTTCGGAGATCATAACTTCTACAGTGTGTTTCATTATAAAGTTAACCAATTGTTTTTAATGAATAAATATATAAAAATCAATAAAAGATTATAACCAGTTGATATGCCAATTAATACGCCATTCTTCTAGCAATATTATTGAACAGTTCCTTTCCCTTAGGATATCTCAAGGCAAGTATGGCATAAGATAAGGATATTCATGGGAAACCAATCTATAGATCATACACCAAAACTATTATTCAGTAATAATAGCTCACAGCAGCAAACCAACAGATATTTTAACTTTGGCGGCGTTGTAAAAGGTCAGTGAAGATAAAAAAATCCGCCCTAAAAGATGCGGAAAATCTGTCACCAAAATTAGTCATCAGCTACTCAGTAGAAATCAGATAAGCAACTAACTTGTCACCATCCTTACAACTGGCAGCTATCACATCCAATGGAATCTCTCTATTCTGGTTAGCCGTCATCCAAACACTATCGTGGCTGATATCACGTATTTCTTTAAACGAGAGATTCCCATATTTTTCGATTGCTTCATTTATGCAATCAATATCCGAATCACTAAATACATCTTCATCGAAATCACGCAA
This sequence comes from Photorhabdus sp. HUG-39, assembly GCF_963878365.1. Lineage (NCBI taxonomy): Bacteria > Pseudomonadati > Pseudomonadota > Gammaproteobacteria > Enterobacterales > Morganellaceae > Photorhabdus > Photorhabdus sp. HUG-39. The sequence goes on from NZ_CAWNWY010000015.1 coordinate 99,197, forward strand.
AGCACGTATTTGATGATTTCCATGACGTCCCTCTACTGACAACAATGACCGAATGACATCAACATCACACTTATTTGGAATAAAGCGCCCGTCTCCCCTGGCTACTTTTATAATATCATAGGCATTCACTGCAACAGGGCCATCTTTCATTGCAAGATAGTTATCACCCGTAATTAACCGACCATAACGCTCCAAATGCAGCCGGTCAGCAAAATACAGAATTTTACCCACATGATAAACGTCAGAAATTGGCGCTATAGAGGCAACGTACAGAATAGCCTCTATAGCCTTTTCTGAGTCAAATCTTGCACTAATCATCTCAATTACCTTCATTTAAATATACCCGTTATCTTTCAAGTTTCCTCTTTGTTGGCTGCACTCACTCACCCCGGTCACATCGTTATCTATGCTCCCGGGGATTCGCTCCCTTGCCGTCGCGATGCATCTTGAAATCCATTGGGTATAAATAGTATTAATCTGTTATTTTAAAAACCGTTTTTAAATCCTTTAGCGTGATCATTAACGTCATTGGATTTAAAAGCGAATCACTAAAACCCACAGACTTATAAAATGCCTTAGCATTCTCCGAGATAGCATGGACAATCAACCCCCTAACACCCACCAAATCTGCCGCTTGAGCGACACGTATGGAAGCATCTCTAACTAAATAGCGACCAAACCCTCTTCCTTGATAACGCTTATCAACAGCTAAGCGACCCAAAATAATCGTCGGAATAGGATTTGGCATATTACGCTTAAACTTGCTTATCGCCTCTTCTGACATAATTGAGCCGGTCGCTAACGAATAATAAGCAATAACATCTCTGTCTTCGCTTACAACATAGGTTCGTGAAGCATTCTCTTTTTGATTTTTTAATGCTCTGTCTGTTAACCAGTTGTCTAGGGTATCAATTCCTGAAGTAAAACTATTTAAATTGTGATCATCTGTTAACAAGGTTGGATCATTAATCATTTTATCACCACGGTTTTTTCATATTTGCCGTTTTGATAAGACGCTCATTTGGAACAGCCGGAGCATCAAGTTTAGCAATAAAAGCATTAAAAATTTCTGGAGATACAATCATAAATGAATGTTCCAATAACGTGTTTTCAGCATCACGTTTGATTGTATCAAGGACATATTCAGTAACGGTTTTTCCCTTCACTTTTGCTGCTCTATCTATTAAATCCCGATCCTCTTGCCTAATCCTCAAGTTGAGTGTCTTATTTTTACGATTCTCACTTATTACGTTCATTTCAAATCCCCTTATGCTATATATGGTCTAAATAATACACAAATGTAACGCCATTGTCATCACATTTATGGGGGGGAGAGAACTCCCATTAGGCATAGAGGCTTACATCGGCTTTCGCTAATAAAATGCAGTGGTAATATTTCAACAAGGGAACATTGTTGAAGCCCGCTTAAGGCCAAAACGGCAACCCAAAAGTTGCCGTTTCCAAAATATGATAAAAACTACTCTTCCAGCAAAATTACATGGCCGATATAAGGCAGATGACGGTAAAGTTGCGCATAATCGATACCATAACCCACCACAAATTTATCCTCAATTGAGTAACCAATCCACTCCACCGGAACACCAACTTCACGGCGGGAAGGTTTATCCAGCAAGGTACAAATTGCCAGTGATTTTGGCTCACGCAGCGCCAAAATTTCACGTACTTTATTCAGGGTATTACCTGAATCAATAATATCTTCCACAATCAGCACATGCTTACCACGAATATCCTCGTCCAGATCTTTTAGGATTTTCACATCACGAGTGGAATTCATACCGCTACCGTAACTGGAAGCCGTCATAAAGTCGACTTGATGAGGGATCTGAATTTCACGGCATAAATCAGCTATAAAAATAAATGAACCTCTCAGCAACCCGACCAACACCAAATCACTACCACTGTCACGATAATGTTCAGTAATCTGTTTTCCCAGTTCAGCAATACGCTGTTTAACCTCCAGTTCGGAGATCATAACTTCTACAATATGTTTTGGTTTACTCATAACTATATATTTTTAAACGATAACTAAAATAAAATCATGTGTCTTTTTACAAAAAGTGATACACCGATTGATATACCGTTCACCACACAAAGACGCACACACAAAAACATGAGAACAAAATATTTTGCAAAGCATATCAGAATTCACCGCCTACAGTAAAAGAAGGATATATGACTCGTTGCCAGTGAGTAGATAAGTACACTAAACGTTCTGGCCTCGTGATAGAAAGTTGCGACGCATTTCGTCGAAAGGTATTAAAGATTACGGTGATGGATAACCAATTATTCTACCTCATCAATCAAACAACACAGTAGGTAATGAGATGAAGTGAGGTGACTATTTCCCTGATATTTTACGGTATTAGAATAATTATTCTGCTGATTTCTCGCGAACTTTGCTCTCAATAAGATTACTGTCCATATCAAAATAACGACTAGGCCAGATTTCAGATAAATGAATGTTGAGATAATTAGCGATAATCCATTCGCCTTTAGGCCAAGGACGTGACAGCGTGTTGGCTAATGTGGAAGAACTCAGTCCCGCTTCACGGGATACCGCAGCTAAGGTTGGACCACGCTTACGTAGTGCAGCAATAATATCGGCTTGATGCCAGTCATTTCTAACATTATTCATTCCTGCTACCCCTTCCATTAATTGAGAAAATTGATGATGGTGATTCAGACAGGGTTCACAGTACCGGTAGCTACCTTCCGGCAAGGCCGAAGCCTCCCCCGCCTGAACCACCATTACTCTTTCAATCTATAAAATGCCGTGTCAGATTCACTGCGCTGCTAGCAGGCATGAGCCTGTAATCGTCGTACTGCCCTTTTGCTGCAGCGTCAAGTCCGCAAACAGTCAGCAAAAGTGGTGCAAACGTTGAAATACCAACAAGCACAGCAAAACGCCGCAACGTTAAGGATCAAACGGTAGCAATGAGCTAATTATTTAGGTGTAGAGAAGCCGCCCGCTAAATATTTTAAGCAAACATAGCTAGGCATGAGCGAGATGCGCAAAAGCAATCCTGCTCATTGAAGTGAAATGAGATCGAGACGTAGCTCAATCCCATTGTGCGAAAGGCTATCACCTAACGCTAATGTGAAAAGTAAGCGAGCGCATGTTTCATGCCCACTTGAAATCAGATAAAAGTAAAGTGGATCTTCCCCACCTTAAATCCAGCTACGAAAGGCAATGAAAACCATAACCTCACACGCCGAAGTACCGTTGGTACTCTATTAGCTAAAAAGACCGTCATCACCAAACTAGCTAGGATTGTTCATACTAGCAATATATGCTTCCAAAGGTGTGCAGATGTACCGCAATTCTTGCTTTCACTTTCAGGCTACAGAAGTTTTTCTAGTCGTTTAAGCGCTTCCTCTCAGACCTACGGAAACATTGATGACCATCTGTGATGGTAATTAAACAGATTTAGACTAACGAATGCTTTTACTGACAATAAGAGAAAGTAATGACTAAATAAATATATCAATAAGTTTTTATTTATATCATCCAATAGATTTAGCGCATTATCATGATAACTTTAATTATAGTTTCTCTTGAAAAGATTAGAGGTTTAATATTTTCTTTTAAAATTTAATTCATCCCTATATTTTCAAGATGTTAGGATAATTACCACATTTGGTTATTTTATTTATTTAAAAAAAAGACATTGACATAAAAAAAACAAAAAAATATAATCAAGACAAATCAAAAACCCTATAAAAATAATAAATAAGAATTTATGAAAATAAAAAACCATAAAAACACCTTATTGTACAGAGCCAAAGAAATATCAAAATTATCTAAAAAAACCTTTAAAAAAGAGGCTTTATTTTTTAATTTTTTTATAGTTTATATTGTCTCGGTATTTATACTTAGATTAGACACCCCTATTCTTGAGTATATAGATTACAGTATGTCAATAATTTTATTGATTATCATGTTCAGCACTGCAAATAAAATATCCAATGAATTTTCTTTATTGAAAAAAAGGTTCAAAAAAGAATACTCACATGATAAAAAACCAAATTTTTTTATAAGATATTTACTCTATCTATTATAACTATTTTACTGATATTAGTATCGATTCCTTTTTTGTATATATTAAATCATATCCATTATGATTTTTCGTTAAAATTATTTTTGAATACAATCATAAGTTCTTATATATATTTGATTGTTATTATTTTTAGTAAACCTGAATGAAGGTAAATTTATTATGCGTGAGCTTACCATTCAAGAGTTTGATTTAGTTGCAGGTGCAGGAGCAGGAGAAACCGCTGGTGAAATAGCAGGAGCAGCCGCAGGGGGAGCTGCTGGAAGAGTAGCTGGTAGTGTAGCTGGAGGATATGCTGGAGCCGCAGCTGGTGCAGTAATTGTTGTTGTTGTTGGTCGATTTGCAGGTGGTGGTGCTGGAGCTGCCGGAGGAGCTGCAGCTGGCCGCTACATCGGAGGAGAGATAGGAGGTAGAATTGATTCTGGAGGCAATAGCAATGGTGCTGGGACCAATTATTGTAATTCAAGTGGATCTAACTATTGCCACTAATAAACCGTGATATTTTTAGATAAAAATGGGTGTAATTATACACCCATCAACCAAAAAAAAGAGGCTACGTAAACAAAAACCTTTTATTTTAATAACCTCTTAATAAGATAACTTATTACTCACTTATAGAGCCATAATCAACAATCATTAACATTAAATATGAATCCAATTAATTTTCCCATTGATAAAAAAGACTTCCTAGAAAATTTCTTCGAAAAGAAACCGTGTGTTTTTAAACAAATATATGATGATGATTTTATAAAACATAGTGAAATAGAAAATATATTTAATCGTTCCAACCTGCCTTCATTTGAAGGTATTAAATTAATGTACAATGGTATTATTGATAAAGCAGAATATATTGAATCCTATAATGATTTAGGCACCAAACGGTATAGATATATATACTCTAAGTTATATGACTATCTAAACTCAGGTGCAACACTAGGTTGTGTCCCTCAATTAAATAATGACCTTAAGAAATAAGCGGATACAACCTAATTTCACCATAGCGATATAATTTCTTGCTGTCTTTTCATAACGGGTGGCGATGCGACGATGCTCTTTGAGT
>NZ_CAWNWY010000016.1:0-102785 GCF_963878365.1 Photorhabdus sp. HUG-39
CTGGTCAAACAATGCGATTGCGGGGCACCGAGCCAAAGGAACAAGCTTAAAAAAGCGGGTTGGTGCGATGATTATCGGGCAAGAGTTTTCTTTGGATGAATAGCAGTCAAAGTATGCTCGTGCCCTGGGAATTTGGGGAGTTACAGAGCGAGTGGCTTAAACAATACACGCATTTTACTCACGGTATTCCCCGTAGTCACTGTATTGCTAATATTATCAAAATGATAGAGCAAGATGCACTGGTTGAAGCCTTTTATGCCTGGATCAACCAGCGTCGGGTCAGGGCAGGAAAAAGTCTTATCGCCATTGATGGAAAAACCCTGAGAGGAACCTGTAAGGGGACATTATTTGAAGCCCTGCATGTGGTCAGTGCTTATGATGTTGAATCCGGTGTAGCCCTATACCATCAGGCAGCCGAAAGCAAAGCATACTTGTTGAGTAATGTTCGCCACAGAGCTTCCCGGAGAGGAATAGTTTCATTCATCATATAAGGCTACCTGTGTATAAGTCCTTAGGACTTATACACAGGTAGGTGTAGAAAGTCAAATAATTATTTTCCTTGATGCTCATCTAATTCCATGAAATTATGGATAATATTAAATATCTTGACAAATAAGTTGGTATTTATACAATGACGTCCTAAGGACGTCATTGTATAAATACTAATATGCTATTTTTAATACTGTCGGGTTGTCAATGCTAGCCCGCAGAACGGAGCAACAGTAAATCCTTAAACCACTTACTAGCAAATATTTGCTTGGATAAAGAAGAAAATTATGGAAGGTAAATTACAATCACTTTTCCTACACCTAAAAAATAAGACAGATTGAACATGAAACATAACGTGGAGAAATCATATTCAATCTGCCATCTGACTAATCTCGTACAGACTTGATTGGTATATCTTACTCATTATTATTACTCATTGAATAATTTATTCTAAAAACAATTCCAACTCCCTTTTAAAAGTTCGTCAATCTAATGTAAGTCCACTGGATAGAAATGCTAAATTTACGCACCAGATCATTTTGGTCATTAAGCTCATTGAAAATCGCATAGTCGAGTACACTGATTTTCCAAACAAATACTATGGGAATACCCTAAAATCCACATCATACCGCTTTTACCTCAAAGATATTTCTTAAAAGTACTCATCATCACAGTAATAGCAATCCCTAATAGGAGAGCTGCGGGTAACAATAATAAATTGGGATACACAGCCGATGGCCAGGAGAGATATAACAGACAGGGTACACAAAACGCCGGTTTCACAAACCGTTTGGCGTGATGATAGACAAAACTCGACTCATAAGCAGCACCATAACGTCTCAAGTCACGTCGACTTAGCCCTTCAACAACAGCAACACCTATAACCATCACAAACAATGGCAAAGACAACACCAGAATAGTGAGCCGGATAATAAAGGTTACGGTCACATATACCGTTGCCAGCAGGTACTTCCGCAAACTTTCCGCCAGTAATACACTCCAATCGCTCAACTCTCTCACCATCTCATAGTGGCTCCGAGCTTGTACTGTATGCTGTTGGTTAATCCAGTCCAGTGCACCACTGTCTACAAACACCCACTGATAACTCCATTTTAACCCGATACTGAGCGTAGTCGCGGGCTCTGATAACAGTAAGCTGCGGGTAAATTCTTTAGACAACCAACCGCTTTCCGTGATCATCACTTGCTGGCTGTGTCTCTCTCCCTGTTCCGTCCAGAAAAAGGCTATCCCAAGGTATTCAATCACCAAACTAAAAAACAACGATACCAGCAGGAAGCCAATGAGCATCCATGGCATATCCCACAGGACCGTTTTTAACGGACCTGATTTTTTCGCTGGCATCTGCTGCGATTTAGTGTTCTGTTGCGTCATCGTCAGCTTCCCCATCAGGCGTCAGCAACGCTGGATTTAACATCACATTGAAATCAATCTGACTGTCACTTGGCATTGATCCCGCTGACCACCAGGATTCACTGGTACGGTAATGTTTACGCATATCATCAGCGATTTTTTGCAGACTTATCGGCATCAGGTCATCATCATCGGCTGCTGGCAACGGCATGCGGATCTTCCATAACCGCCCCCCTTCAAGCAGAGCAAATGCCTGACCTTTCGGCAAGTTAATCACTTCGGCAGGCGTAATTAACGGCGTTCTGATCGTGCTAACCCGATCCTGAGTATTAGAGGTAAAATGACCGCCTTGCTCTGGACTGGAAATATCGGTAATCCCGGAGACCAAAGTTTTAGTGTACACTTCCACCTCTGGCAATTGACGGGTTAGCAGCTCGGCGGTGTTATTTTCCCTGACCCGCAGCATAACCAGAGTATTAAAATTTCCTGTTACCTGCGCCGCTTTAGCACTGCTGCCAATACGTGCTTCAATATCAGACAAAGTCTGGGTGTAAGCGGTTACCTCTATCCCGGCACCACCACCCTTGTTAATCAGCGGGATAAATTCATCGCCCATCAGCTCATTGAATTCATCACAATGTAAGCTAATGGGGAGTTTTCTCGTTTTACCTTCTGGTAAACCGTCATCCAGACCAAATTTGTAAATGTGACCCGCAACAGAAACTAAGTCCGCGAACATGGAATTACCCACTGCCGAAGCGACTTCTGCATCCGACAAAGCATCCAGTCCTACATAGACAATACCTTTCTTACGTATGACCTGTTGCCAGTCAAAGATGGGACGCTGATCGTTCATATCCGTGTAATCTGGTGCCAGCAGTGCAGCTGTTTTCCCCGTGGTCAGCTTTTCCAGTAATGGCAACAGGGATGCCACAATTTTGTCAAAATAGGTGCGATCATAGCGAACCGCACTGCGCAACCCGTCCAGTATCGGATCGTAGAGTTTTTTCCCCGCTTCTGAGCTTAGTGCCATTTCAATCGCCCAGATTTTCACTGCATTCGTCTGCCCCTGCATATTGCGTGGCAAATCGTCTTCCGTCAGCAGACCCAGACTTTTCTCTAACCTGCTCCCATAACACAGGCAGGCATTGCCTGATAATTTTTTCAGCATAAGTTTCATACAGTTCGCCAATATTGGTGACATAACGTAATATCAGGGTGTAATCTGGTCGCTGCCCCAGAGCCACCAAAGCACGAGTAACGATATTGACAAAACGCCAGGCAAACTCACGAAAAGCGGCACTGTTACCCGCCCCACTCAATTGTCCTGCTATACGAGAAGCGACTTCTGAAACCCGACCAAAACGCCCAACAGCATTGTAGCGAGCACTAATATCCGGCCAGCCCAGATGAAACACCTGGAACTCATCTTCCCGCCCGGCACGATGCGCTTCCGCCCACATGCGTTTTAGCAGGTCTGCATCCCCTTTCGGATCAAACACAATCGTGATATTACCCCGCCGGATATCCTGCGTGATGAGTAACTCTGCCAGCCGGGTCTTACCAACACGGGTTGTACCGAGGACCAACATGTGCCCGACCCGCTCACGCAAATCCATTGACACATTGACTTCATCCGGTTCAATGCCATGCAATGCTGGATTGCCCCCCACCGGCGGCAATGGCCTCACCGGGTTCCACGGGGAATCACGTTGCGTCAGACGACATAAAGAGGGCAATGGGTACTCAAACCGCTGCTCAAATGCCCTCGCTAATTGATAATACCGGGAAGGTTGAACATAACGTTCGACTTCCGGGCGCAGGGTATCCAGAAATCGTTGTGTATGTTTTTGTTGCCAAAGAAACCCTTTCCCCAGAAACAATCTCTGATGACTGACGGGTACCTGGTGGCTGGCCATCACATAACGGGGCAATCGCCGGATATTGCGCCGGTAGTTCAGTATATGTAACCCCTGCCGGAATCGGAGACCTGATAACATGCCAAAACCTGCCGCCATGACATAACTGACCGATGGTGACAATGCCACAGCCCACGGCGCTACGATACAGACACCGGCGGCAACCGCCGAAACAACAGCGGTATTCAACTCAACAGCCGGACGTAACCGTGCTTCAATCACATAACGATCGCTCATCTAGCCCGCCATAACACCACAATTGCCAACAACAATCCCAACAAAAGCACCGGGAAACTGTATGGCAACATCAGTTCGGATAGTATAGGGTGACGGGGCCACATCAACGCACCTGCTGAGTTAAACCGATATCGGTTATCAACACTGGGTAATGCCGCAAATTCAACCGCCGGGCCAAATCACTGCCGGAAGCGGGGGCTAATACTAATCCCTCTGCAAGCTGACGCAGTTCATCCAGTTGTGCTTTATCCCGCACACTGACCAGCAACCCCACCGCCTGCTTTTTCCGAAGGCCAACCAAATTTTCCTTCAACCACTGTTTTGACCGGGCATCATCCCCAATCATGAACAACGCTCCCATTCCTGGCAATTGCAACGGACGAGCGTCAACAGGTCCGGGAGACAATTCCGGCGTTTCCACCGGTAAAATGCCCCCTTCGGTCAAATCTGGCGGGGTCGCCTCCGTATTTGAAGAAGTCGTCGGTTCATTGTCCTGAGCGTTAATGGCATCAAAATACGCTGCTGTAGATTGTCCACCTAAATCAGCCACAATAGTCAGTGCAGCCTGAGAACAGGGCGTCAATATCATCATCATTAAAAATAAACGGCAGCGATAACGGATTAAGTTATGGATTAACATCTTCTTTATTTTTCCTTCGGTTCAATCCAGGTCTGTGTCGTATTAACTACAGCAATATTGGTGGACAAAACAGGATATCGGGTCTCTAGCGTACTCAGTTTACGTGCGACGATTTTCCGATACTTACTCGCGGGTTGACCGCCAGCGGGATGGTGATAACAGCCTGCCGCATTCAACCAACTACCCGGATTGGATTGATAACAGGTTTTCAGAATACGAGCTGCCACATGAAGATTAGTATAGGGGTCCAAGGCATCCCAATAAGAACGAAAATAATGGCCGTTCCAGCCTAAATTCACTTGAGTAATCCCCACATCAATACGTTTGAGGGGTACGCTGCGCATAAATCCCTGCAACGCCTGCCAGACCGCTTGTCGGGTTGCATAACGATAACCTTTTCCAGCCACATTGAGCGTCCACGGCCAGGGGCGTTCATGTTTCTCCTGTGGCAAACGTTTTGCCGATTCAGCCAGTGCCAACGCATAAAGCACTTCAGCAGGTACGCCATGCACCCGCGCAATCTGCTGGTACCCAGGCGGGACGACCTGTTTTACCGCCGCGGCCATACCTTCTGTCACCCAAAAGAGGCTGCCCGCAACAACGAGACTCAAAATGCCACCACACGCCATCCGTCATTCTCATGTTGTAGTACGACCGGCATTTTCCCCTGACCAAATTGTCGCCAGCGCCCTTTGTCATGATTAAGCGTGATTTTTCGGCTACGGACTTTTTCTGATGGAATATGATGTTTACCTGCCCAGGTACGTAAAACATCATCGTTGCTTTCGCTATCTACCAGGTAAATATCCACCTCACGGTCAGCGGACAAGGCAGCAGCCAGCCGGGCATCACAAGCCGCGCAATCCTCTTTCACAAATAACGCCAGCCGCCCTTGATTACCCTGTGCGATTCCGTCCCCCTTCCCTAAATTAACCGGCAAAATATTCGGCGCCAGACGCTTCCAAGCCGCATCCACCGCCCGCTGGAACGCCAGTTCCTTTTCAGTACGAACATATTCCTGCCTAACCCACAGTTCGGCATAACGTTGACGCTCCTGTACTGTTTCTGCCTCAATGCCCAATGCACTCAACGGATCGAGCCCAGGAGACTGAATGCCCCGTTGCCCCTGCATCAATTGCTGATAACGCTGAAACTCTGCTTCTGTCAGCCCCCACATTTGCGCCTGAATACGGTGGTTTTCAGCCTGCGTGACCTGTTGCTGAGTCGCTTTCATTCCCGTTTTTGTCTGTTCAGAGATAGCAACCTGTGCTGCCGAAGCTGACAGAGACATAACAACGCCAATCAGCACCACCCCCTTCCTCTGGCTGAAAAAATCTTTTCTCATCATTACCCTCCATTGACTGACAGGGTTTGACGATGCCCTTGTACCTGGAACAAAGCCTGATGATCGGAGATACTGACCAACGTCCATTCAAATGCACTTTCACCCGGGGTCAGTAAGCGCATTTGAGATATTTGAGAATGAGGATCTGTGTCTCGTGGAATAATAACGGCATAAACTTGTTCTCCCCGACGTTCAATACCAGAAAGCATGAAAGGAGCCACTATCCGTTTCTTTGTTCGAAGAATTTCCCGATCAGGTGTGCCCGCTTTTTTACCCGCATGCTTTTCCTGCTGAGATTTCCACGTGATTAATGCGTCAACGCGCATTTCCTGCTGTTTCACGGTATTTTTCAATACACTTACTGCTTCGGTAAGATCCTGATGCGCACGGCTTAAATCAGCCACTGACTGTACCAGCGGTTTCTGTTGGTCGTTGACGGATCTCTGTTGCGCTATCAATGCCTGATGAAACCGGTCATTTTGCATTTGCCAGTCCTGACAGGAGATAAAGCCGGTATCCGCTTTATCAAGCCGTTCGTGCAGATTTTGCACCTCATCAGGCAAATGCCGGAATGATCCATTTCGCATCAATGACTGAAATTCCACTAACTGATGATGTTGCTGCCGTACCACGAATGCCAGCAATGCGATGCTGACAATAACAAGCAATATTGACAGATATCTCAGACATTTTTTTAGCAACAACCTGGGTTGGGTCTTTTGAGAAACCGCCTGCCGCAAGCTGTCAATTTCAGCTTCAGACGTCGGCGACAGAGGAGGGATTTCAGTTGTCATACACAACATCCTTGTTTGTTTTATTTAGCGCTGTGCTTGGCGTACTTTTAGTATTATCGGGTTGCTTGACAAAACAACCGACACAGAAATGCGACTTATTCAGGTCGTGATTAGAGTCTAATCATATGATTACCCGATACAGGGAAGCATACTGGGCAAAACCAGAGAGGATGACGATAAAAAATTCAACATGAAAAAATGAAAATTACACTCCAATATAGAGCATAAAATCTGTGGGGCACTACATTGGCGTTTATGCCGCTATGGCTAATGTAGAACCATCAACCATATTCCAACTAGCTCATTAATTTTGATGCTGGGATACCAACGTTCAAATTGTGCCTTTTAGCTCGCCATTCAGAACGGCCATCCGAGGGGAGCATTTAAATGATTGCCCCACGGTTTTTTATGCTTTCATTAGTCAGTCCTGAATAATTTCCTCGATGTCCTGATCGTCGAGTTCAACCTTGCGCTCAACAAATCCCTCACCCTTATAATATTTAACTGGAAATACAGTCCTCATAATTTGTTACCCCTCTGATTTAAATTAGCTTACAGGTTAATTTTCATTGCCATTTATTAGCCTATACACTAATATAATTATAAAAGAGAGGCCATATGTTTAACGTAGTTTATCACCCGGAAGCTAGGGAAGAAGCCACGGCATTGCCCGTGAGGATTCGGGTTAAATTTGACCGACTTATCGGTAAGCTTGAATCTGACGCGCGATTATTGCGGGAACCGGACACTAAGCCCCTGGGCGATGGACTTTTTGAGATCCGCACGATGGGAACGGACATAGCCAGAGGTATCTGGGTATATCATAAAGGCAATACAATCATCATGCTCCGGGTTTTCATCAAAAAGTCACAGAAAACGCCAGCGAAAGAAATCGAACTCGCCAAAAAGCGGTTAGCGGAGGTACTTAATTAATGAAACTGGTAAGTCATAAAGAACTGCATAACGAGTGGATGCAGGATGACAAATATCGTGCTGCATGGCATGAGGAAGAACGCAAGGAGAAGCTCAGAGAGCTGCTTGCAGAATGGCGCAAACATGACAATCTGACAAAAGCTCAGGTCGCTGAACGGATGGGGGTTACACCTCCGGTTATTTCCCGCATGGAAAATAACATCACGAAAGCCAGCATCGATACGCTGACCCGTTATGCTCACGCCTGTGGTATTAAAAAGCCTGTCATCGTCCTCTACTGAATAGCCAATTAATGCTAATGTATGCATACATTAGCATTAATTAAGAAAAAATTATAACTTTTATAAAGTTCTACAGGAAATTCAATATATTGGAGAGCATAAAAATCTGTGGGGCAGTCGTTTAAATGCTTTCCACATCAGAATTAATGAGCTAGCCGGAGTACGGTTGATGGTTCTACATTAGCCATAGCAGCATAAACACCAATGTAGTGCCCCACACAATTTCATGCTCCCGTATCTGAGCAGGCCGCATCAAATGAGAACGAAACAGAATATCCCTGTCTGCCCGCAAAAATGCCCCCTCAAGTTCGCGAACAAATGCCGCATGAAAACACCGGGTCCGGCTTCGCGTCAGACGCCCTATCCTGTCAGTCGGGGACAGATGAATGATATAATACCGTTTTTTTCTGTGTCGGAAACCCGAACAGATAAATCCCCGCCAGGGCGTTAATCTACTCACCAGTGCAAAACAAGGACAACACAACACCACCAAAATAAAAATCAGATATACGCACATGTTACGTTTTTATTTACAGCAGGTAATGACATAGGCTGATTCGCTGCGTTGGTGACCCACAAATTTAAGTCCCGCCGCATAATATCCAGGCTTACATCGGTGTTCAGCGAAATCACGTCCGCCCCAGTTTCCATCCTGATAACATTGATTCTGCTGCAAGGTGGTCTCCGCTTTTGTCCACAGACCGGACTGGCAGGACAGTATGGCGCCTTTGCTGTCGCGGCTAACCAATCCGTTGGGTAAACAGGCCGTACCCGCCACAGCCACTTTATCAAGTTGTAAAAACTCCCCTGTTGACAGACGACCATCAGCCCGGAGGGTGCCGCCTTTGATTTGCCCCTGCGTATAAATGCTTTTATTATTGACGCTGCGAAGCCAATTACTGTCCGACATCATCCAACCACCACCATAAGTTTCATTTAACCAGCCTTTATTCTTTGTCGTCACAATCCAGCCATCGTGGCTACGAATATCCCCCTGAAACTGGCCGGCATTCGCCCGGATATCGCCACTAAAATATCCAGCCTGTGCATTCACGGTAGCCGTATTGTTCAGGTTGTTGCCTCCCATGTTAATGTCAGTATGCATTTTGTTCAGCTCCGGACGACCGGGGACAGCAAAACGGTACAATCGGTCACTCTCCTCACGAGCAGTAGATAACTCATCTGCGCTCAATAACACGGCCAGGTGACCTTCACCACTGTTTATCCCAAAATCCTTTAAAGGCACGGTCCATGTACTCATTGCGCCGGTAGCCGTCTTTCCATCCCGAATATATCCCCCCAATCCGGTAGAGATATCCATCGATATCAGGCGCAGGGCTTTATAAGGTAATTGGCTCCCTTCTTGTGTCACCACCATTGCCTGCAATAGTGCCGGATCCTGGGTATTGCGCACTACAGCGGTCTGATAGCGCTGTCCTGAACTGTTGGTGTCTTTGAATCCGGATGGCAACAGCCCAGTTTTTCTCAACATATCCGGGGTGATCATCACCGGTTGGGTTGTCGTTGCTGAATTTCGCAACCTACCATAATAACGGCCAATATAAGCTTTCGACGCGGCACTGAAACGACTGCTTTGCGCCGCCATGACCTGCCAGGACTTCATCTGTCAGATAATCGTTGTAAATGCGGGTTCCCAACGCCGACAGTACCAGCAATATCATGAGTCCGGCAGCTGTGCCCAGCATCATGTATCCCCTATCCGGCTCTGGCCCCCTGCTGCTGCCACAACACCCCTTTCTTTCTGTCACTATTAGATTACCCATATTGGCTGATATAATCGTTCCAACAACATGACCACACTCCCCAAGCTAAGCCAAGGTCCCAGCGGCCCGCCTTTCGTACCTTGATGAGGTAATTGTGCCAAATGCCACAGCACGAAACCGGATAAACCAATCAAGCAACCTATCAGTGCCGGTAACCCTGTCAGCCAGGCACACAGTGCCCCCATCAGCCAGACATCCCCCATTCCCAGTACTTCACATTGAGAGTACCGGTTCATCAGCTCACGTAACACTCCCGTCCCAGCAAGCATAAGCACCGTAGCCAAAAGAGTTATTGATACTGACGGCAACGAAATATTGATCAATACACCGGACACCAGACAAGCCAATGTAAACTGACGAGGAAGCCAGCCACTCAAAACATCCATAACCGATAATTGCAGCAAAAAACTCAGCAGCAACAGTGCGGCTATCCGCTCCATCAGCGGCGCTGGTGATAACAACATCAATGTGCCCGACACCACGTACAAACAGATAGCTATTCGTGGTGCCGGATGCACTGAACACATCAACAGACCGTATTCCTGCAAAAATTTACTCACCGGACTAAGCAGCACGCATCCGATGACAAATAACGTCATCATAACCAGAGGGGTATATTCTGTAGGAAAGCTAACCGCAATCAGTGTCTTCATTTAACCATTAATCGTAAAGATCAGTTTATTGGTCCCGGTACGACCGTTGTTCCTTGTGCATGCTGTACTGGCACTTTCCAGTGTCACCTTGCCATCAGCGTGATGAGTATTATTAATAGTGATCTCTGACGCACTTCCTCCCCGGCTCATCCCAGTCGCCAGTGAAACACAGGCAGACTGAGGGACTCTCTCGTAAGTTACCGTGAATCCATTATTAAATCCCCCCGTGCTGCTCGGTCCGACCTTTACCTGACCACCCCAGATATTCCACAGCGTGGCATTACCGACAGTCGTATCTCCGCGAACCGTCATACTCTTCGGTACGCCACCCAACTGAATCAGGACGCCGGTCATCTTGTCTGCATGACTAAATTCATACCCGCCGCTGCCTTTCATTAACCCCTGAGTACTGGAGATGACAGTTTGCAGATTCGTTGTTTCCACAACCGCATCCTTGCGGTCATACAACATATAAATGCCCCCCAAAACTACAGTAATCACGGCAATCACAACCAGAGCGACCGCGCCATTTTCCAAAATAGCCCAACCCCGTTCAGGGGAACGGACCATTCGGTCTTGTTTCTGTATCATCATGTACTGCATTGATTTATTCCTTATATAAAGGGTTCTTTACGGAGAAAATCGTTAAAAGGAGGTTTAATTTAAAGGGGTTACGGCATGATGTTAGCCATGTTCTGTATTTCCATAACGGCCAGCAGGATCAACATAAATGTCCCGACAACCAGCAACAGGGAACACAACATGACCAAATTGGCCCGCCTGTTCACCCGAACAATGGTTTGGTCCAGCCACCGCTCACCATAGCGTCCAATCATCTCAGGAGTACCATCACCTTCCGTCAGCAATGACAGAAAATTCACCGCTTCCTTTGACGGAAAGTCATAACCACAGTGATGCAATGCCCGGCCAAAGTGATCCCCTTCGCGGACACAATCAGCAATAGACTCCAGACGAATCTGTAACCAGGGAGATGCAAAGCGTTGCAGGGTAATTAACGCATCTAGCGTCTGAACCTGGGCACGCAAAAGGGAAGCCATGTTCAGTAAAAAAATGGCGCCCTGAATATCGCTATAGACCGACCAGGGGATAAGATGATCCGCGATGCGACGCAGACGGTTGACCCACCGCGGGAGCGAATACGCCACGCCCACAATAAAAGAGAGCAGTAAGACACCACACCACAGAAAAGCATGCTCAAAGAATGTCGCCATCCCGTTCAGCCATGCCAGCACCCCCTGCCAGTTTTCCGGATCTGCAATATTTTTTAGTGTTGGTACCAATTCTGTTGCGGTGATCACCAATAATCCTGCCATCAGTAACACCAACAGCAAGGGATAAATCATCATTCTGAGCGACACTATCAGAATACGCTGACGGCAACCTATCAGTGTAATGGCCTGACTCAATGCTTCAGGCAAATGACCGCTGCGCATACCCGCACTAATTAACGCCGCCTCTTCTACCGGTCCCCAAACAGCCAGCACATGTTCCAAGGTATTCGTTTGACTGTTATCAGTGAGCGCCGAGATGCAATCGTCAATGAGTTCAGCAAACGGATGCCAATGGGTATCGAAATGCGTATACACATCACGTATCTGCCGCAACGCTTTCAATAACGGTATCTTGTTTTCCAGTAAAAAACGCAACGCCTCATAGAAAATGATACGATAACTCGGTAAGAACGTGTGGCGAACTAACACATAGCGCAGACGGCTAACCCATGACATTTCACGCATCACACGGCTCCATCAGCAAATAATCATCTTCATCCAGCGGACAAACTAAGTCGGCTTCCAATGGATCAATCAGCCCGGCATTCAGCTTATGCAGTAGATGCTGGCAACGAGTTATTCCACTTAAATTCGATACCCAGTGTTGTCTCGCGGCCTCTTTGCCCTCAGTCATCAACAAGGTAAAAAATCGAGCATCTGGCCTAATGACTTCTGCCACCACGCTACGACCGGTCACTCCCCGGTTAACAATCCGTCCGCTCAGGGTAATCGTCTGGCAACAATGTTCACATCCTTCGGGATGACGAAAATACAAATTCTCTATGCAACAGGTACCGGGAGCATGGCAATAACGCATCAGATAAGCCCGTTGTTCCTCATCCAGTACCGCCTGTTTCTGTGCCCAAGGTACTCGACAGTACGGACATAATGTCTGTACTAAACGCTGACTAATCAACGCAATCAAAAGCTGTGCATCGGCAATCAACCCCGCATTCACCCCCATGGTTATCATGCGTTCAGGAATACCGACTGCGCTATTGGTATGCAGCGTCGTCATGACACTATGTCCCGTTTGCGCAGCATAAATTGCCGTTAGCATGGAAGTCAGGTCTCGCATTTCGCCTGGCATAACGGCATCAGGATCAAGACGCAGCGCAGAGGTGAGCGCCCGGTGCCAGGCAAGCCTGACCGCCTCTTCATCACTTTTGTCACACACGATGGGCGTTTGAATCGCACCGGCAATCCTCCCCTCCGGAGGGTCTTCAACGGTCAATAACCGCTTTTTACCTCTTGTCCTGTCAAGATACTGGCGACAAAAAGTGCGTAATGTCGTGGACTTCCCAGAACCGGTTGGTCCCGATAACACAATCAGGCCCTCGGGCAGTCGCAAAATACGGGAAACCAGTTTGATTTGCTGCGGCAAAAAACCTAATTGTGTCAGTGTAGGCACTTTGTCACCATCATCAGCAATCACACGCATCACAACATACAAACCATCTGCGGTTGGCGTATGGCTGTACCGGGCACCATACAAATGTACCCGACGCAGAAAATCCGCTTTAATCCTCCCGTCCTGCTGACGGCCGGGAAAAAATTGCGTTTCAGTGACATCACACATCGACAGGATGATTGTGGATGCGAGTGCCATTCCCTCCTCTTCCGACAGTTCATTGACGACTTCCAGCTCACCGTGAATACGCATTTCAATTCGGGTTAACCCTGGACTGATAGTCAGGTGAATATCTGACGCATTCAGTTTTTTTGCCAGTTCAAAACAGGTCAGTACCTGCTTCTGGCGTTCACTCACATCAGTTAAGTCCGACAGACACACGCCCTGTTCATTCGTCCGCTGATTTTGTTTCTGGCGGTTCGCCTGCAATTCTGACAAATTGACAAAGCGAATTTCTGCTTCTGGTATGGCTTCAAGTAATTGCATGACCCGAGTCTGGACCTGTGGATCGCCCCGACGATTGTTGTCAATTAATACCGTAGCCTGCTGTTCTTCACATAACAGCAACACAGCATCATTAACCTGGATGTTTTCTTTCATTCCCTGTCTTCCCTCAGAACGTGAGTACCGAACCATCACTTAGCGTGACCGCAGAAAGCGTGATCACCTTAACTTTGAACTGAGTGCCAAGCACTGCGTCACCGACAGCTAACTCCATCACACCGCGGCCCGGCAGGCTTACTTTCGCCCGCAATGCATGCCCCCGACCATAAATCTCCTGAACCACCGGACGGGTCACAGGTTGTCCCGCCGTTATCACGGGCGATACGGTCACCGGCAGATCGATATTATTATTGCCCGTCAACCCCAAAGGCTGACTTTCTGTCAGTTGGCGTTGTAATTTAGCCCGCTGCAATTCTGCTTCCAGCAGCAGATTTTTCGCGTGTAAATGCTCTAACTGTCCCACAGTCACACCCGCAGATGCCTCTGTAATCCCTATTACCGAAAGAGCGCTATCTTCTGTTGCCCATACGGGTGAACTGATAAAAATTAGCCCACTTAACACACTGATCCACAAGGCAGTATTATTTCCGGGCATAAATGTATCCCTCAGTCTGATAGGTTAACTGTCCCTGTGAGGTCAGGGTAAACGTGAGGCTGTTCATTCGCAGCCCTGTATCATCCAGTTCAGCAAATAGCCATGCTGGCATCACCCGACTACTGAAGCTGAACAGGTATTCTCGCCAATCCTGGGAAGGTATAGATTGCCCGTCGCCCGGTAATGCCGATGCGGGAGTAAGTTCATTTAACGTCAGAGGGATCTGCCATTGCTGGAAATTCGACACCATCTTCATCAACTGTACTGAAACAGCAGGCACCGTTTCATTGCGAACCGGCAAAGGTTTCCACGGCAGGAATACCCGGCCTTCTTTTGCGCCCTGAACCAGGTCAAAAACCGGTGACTGCTTAAATACACTCTGTACACGCTGAACAAAATGCGCTGCTGTACCGCCAGGCATAATCTCGTAGTGAAGGCGGACGCCATCTTTTCGGCATGAACCTGCCGTCAAGCGCCAACCCGCCAATAACACCGGGATCGTCCGACTGGTCATGACACAACGTGCCAAAAACGCGGGTAACAACGGCTTATCGGCCCACGGATGAGGTAAGTCAACAGGTTTTGGCGTTTCTTCAAACAATCGTGACGCCCTGACTTGAACGGTTTCAGTCATCGGTAATCTCTCATCGGGAGATTTTCCTGACTGCAACAACACTCCTACGACTATTAACAACATGATAAATACGGCCATCAACAATAATGGTGTCCGCCACCGCCGTTGCAGGCGACACATCCGATACTGATGAGCCGACAAAGCAGAAATTATTGAGCGCCAGTGGGCCGGATTATCAGGGTCAGATACCACCCGCCAGCTTTTATCTGGAGCCGGGTTAAACGTTAAAAAACGGGACAGTGCTGCATTGACACTCTCGCGGGTTCCGACAATATCGGCCATCACGGACGGCAAACCCTTCTGCGTTGCCAAAAATAACCATTGCCCTTCGCCCAAATCATAGATCCCGTACCCGTTTGGGCCGGAATGCGATAAAAAAGCGATGGCTAAAGAATACGGTGTGTGACGGCAATACAATTTCCTGATTATTCCCGTCCCCATCATACGAGTAGTCTGCTGACGTCTCCCCGAACGATTGCCCACGACCCGATGTACATCGGTGTATTGAGATCGACTGGCTACCGGACGAACACGTTGCCTTCTGCGGGGTCCCCGTTTTACTTTCACGTACGGTGACCAACGCAGGCCACCGATCCAACAATGGCGTCCAGCCTGTACAACCGTGACTTCGGGTATCTCACCGGGTATTTCTAAATCGATGCTTTTCATTGATTCATGCAGCCTTTCATTCCTCAATCCAGTAATACGGGGGTGATCAAAATAACCAACGTGCTGCGCTGATTCTCTCCGGACTGTCCTCCCCCAAGCAGGAAATTACCTGGTGTAAAGGTTCCCGTCTTAGTCACCCGAGTATCAGCCTGTTCAAATCCGGTGAGTACCAGCGCCTGCCCGGCACGTATATTCACTTTCTGACTCAGTGAACGCAGCCGGGTATACGGCATCTCGATATAAGAATTGCCTTCTTTAGATGTGAATGAACGGATAGTCGGCGGATCAGACAGGTTAAAAGCCACTTGTAACTGAACATCCCCATTACGCTGTATCAACGGCAACAAAGTCATATTAAACCCGGTAGTAATCATCCCGGGCGTCAGAGCTGTGGAGGCTCCCACATCCGTAGCCATCGTTGTACTGCTTTGAGCCACATACACCGTCTGATCAGCCATCTGTATCGGAATGGGGGTCAAATTAGTGGTCGCACTTCCTTGAGAGGTCACCACACTGACATTACCTTGCTCGCTCAACGCCTTTATCAGCAGGCTGGAACCGGAGAGTTTTGCCGCCTTCCCTGTGGCGCTTTCCAGAATACTGACACCCGCAGACGTTGCCCCACTGCCCATACCGCTAAAACTGCCGGATAACGTAGCCCCCAAATTATGCAATGAGTTATAAACTAATCCCCAGTCCAGTCCCATTTGCTCTTTACGGGTAGTGCTGACACTCAGCACCTGAACATTCAACAAAACCTGACGGTTAAGAACAGTATTTTGCTCTTCCACATAACGGGATACCGAATCCAGTACCGCCGGCGTGTCTGTTACCATCAGCGTTCCACTGGAGCTTGACAGCCAGAACCGACCCCGCTCGGGCGTCAACATATTCTCGACTGTCTTACGGATGTCTTCGTATAAATCACTGTTCAGATCAACCGTCGTTTTCTGTGAAGAGCTGGCCTCCCCAGAGACAGAATTGTTGACGTTACCACTACCCCCTGATGTCCCCATACTACTGGTTGAACCTGAGGCAACACTGGCATTACTGCTGGTACGGGTGTTGAGAACATTCAACTGAAATGTCCGGGTTTCGAATCGATAAAACACGACGGCCCTGTTATCCATCTTCCATACAATCCCTAACCGGCTGGCAATATTGTCTAAAAGCCCCGTTAGCTCCCCTTGCCAATTGAGACCCGTGAGGACTTCTGGCTCTCGACGCTCATCAGCATTAATTGAGTGTATATCTCGATCATCCAGCCAATCCAATGGCATACGCCCCTTATCATCAGCTGTCGGTAATGCCCTATTCGTCTGGCGCGTCAACCCACCCGCCGTGGTTGATACTCGTGATAAAACATCGGGCGCTACCGTGACCCGAATACCACAAAGTTGGGTAATGCGTTGCCCCAGTTCCGGTAATGTCAGCCCGACTTTACTGTTAATCGTTATCTGGCAGGACGGTAACTTTACTGACGCGACAGGCTGAACTACCGGTTTCAGATTCACCCAGGGTTTATCTACCCAGGTTACCCCCGGTTGTTTCAGGCTATGCTGTTGGTGCAAATGTTGTTGTACTACCCGACTTTGCACACTGGCCTCACGCGCCATATTATCCACTGTCGGCAAGGTACAACCGGACATTAGCGCCATGCCTGTTACCGCCGCCAGTGGAGCAAGGCAAGTACAAAGCCTGAGTGAACACCGTTTATTTTTCATCACATCCTGTCCGTTTTTTCAGTTGAAATACACCACATCACCATCGCTAATCCCGTCAGGAAGAGTGAATCCTATTGCTTGGCCAGATAAGCCATACAACCGTCCCTGCCGGACTTCACCAATCAACATGGACCCCTTAGTGCGTTCGCGCAGAGCGGTGACGAGACCGGGTATTTCCGGCACCCACACCCAGAGCCGGCCTTGACTGATAACATGCCGGATACGGGCATCAGGCTGAAAAGGCAGAATGAGCTTACGGAGATCCACCGTGCCATTTTTAGATGCATAGCCGCCACGCCAGTGATTAATGGCACTGGCTAATAGCAACATTTGATCTGCCAGTATCCGAGCTGTTGTGTTGTCATGATCGACGTGCAGTTGTTCTGCCTGTCGCAGCTGTATGCCACCTGCAATCAGCAAAAAAACCAAGGCAAACGCACTAATGACGTACCCCATTACGGCTTACCGGGTCACGGGTTTATCACTGACTGAAATCAGGCACTGAAGGCGACTGACTTCGGCAAACAACGGCTTCTCAGCCTGTCGGTAAAGATCAAACACTTGTACCAACAAGGACTCAAAGTTGCCTTTAAACGTCAGCGGCGCATCAATGCGGTAATCCGTCGGTGACGACCACACCACTACCCAATGTCCTCCTACCGGGCAATCCGTTGTATTAGCCCACCGCTCCAACGTTCCACGCAAAGTAGTTCCTGTTTCCGCACGCCAGATGTTGCCTATCGGTACCGTTGCCACGGGTGTACTGCCGCTGAGTAAGGATTTAACGGGCTGAGTGGGCAATACAGAAGAAATGGCAGTAGGTTTTCCTCCTGTCACAGGAGATTGAAGAATTTCTATTTTTTGTCTTTCAGCCATCGGCTGCTTCACCGGTAACGGAGTGGTTGATGTTCTGTTGGATAATGAAAGTGCCGATAACGCCTGTGAAGAAGATCTCTGCAACGGTACCCGCATTTTGGGTGGTGTTATCCGACCAACCGTTGTCTCAGAAAATTGACAATATTCATCACGTAAAACAAAACACACTTCACGATTCACCTCATCTACCCGGATACGCCATGCAGACCCGGCAACAATCTGTAACGCCTCATTGAGCCGTATCGGCCCAATTTTGCGTTGAATAGCCGGTAATGGCCTGCCTATCAATTTAACGAAATGGGTTGCGGCGGTATCACACAACGAATAACCGGTTCCAAATAGCAGATAGCGCAATCCATCACCAATGCGTTGTACCAATGGTACTGGCATAGTGATATTGATGATTTGATTGAGTGGTTCACGCTGCGCAGACTGGCTGCCTACACTCACCAAGGTATAGCGCTCATAGCGCGTAACTTCTGGTGTCAGAGAATAGATATCGGATACGGCGGGACGTGCCTGATGAGAACAGTGAAAACTTACACCGGATGCGGTAGTCTCCTGAGTTTGTCCGGCACACCAGCCAATACCATGACGGACAGCCAACTGAGTGAGAAAAAACAGGGTTTTTCATGAGCATTCCCATGCAGGTGATCTTAAATGCGGCTTACTGTGCGGGGATCCGGGACTACGCTCAATGCAAAACTCTTTTTGCAAAATCAAAAAAAACGCACCGATCGAAGTCAGTACACCAGATGAGTCAATTTGTCAGAGTTAAACGTTAATGCCAGAACGGATCTGCCCGCCAGTTATGAGCAAACCCAGCGCTACGCAGGTAAGGTTGAATCGCCGGGTATTGCTGTGTCAGATCATCAATCGTGTCAAAAAAGTCCAGGCTGGTAATACCGAGCGTTTTGATCATCTGATTCATGACTACCAGAGCATTATAAAGGCGATTCGTCTGTAGCGGCACAACCGTTAGAAGATGCATAATATCTTTTGGCGCAGGCAGATTGACGTTCCAAAGGCGGCTATGATGGGCACACTTGTTGCGAACATCACGTAGCACGGTAACCCAATTAGACAGAGTTGAAAATTTTCGCGCACCAAATTCAGCCGCTAATCTTTGCAGTGTGTTACTGGCCGTACCAGGCAGATTATAAAAATAGTGGTTATTGATGACTGAATAGATCTTCTGAAGCGCACCAATTGTCAGAAACTCACTGGCGATCCAGAATGGGGGAAGCTGTTTGAAATTGTCGTGCGTCTCGTTGAAATACTTAGCTTTATAATTATGGGCGTAGGCTTCTTTGCTGTTAAGGAATTCTGAAGCTATCCGGCTGCGAATAGCATCAAGTTTTTGCGTACCGTTCGTGGTTAAAAAGAATGTATTATCAAGATACCAGAACAGATTATTACTGTGCGCGGCGAGTGTGTGATCGAGACGGCTGCGTAATTTAACTTCCAGTCTGGCGATGACCTTAAAAAGGTAAGCGCGGAGTTCCTCATCAAACCGGTAAATCTGAACGCCATGCTCAAAGAACGCTGTCGGACGGTAATGCTTGCCGCCGGGGCTGGCCGAATCGAGGAACGGATGCAGGTAAATTTTGAAGTGGTGATAGCTTATCTGACTAAGAATTTGTTCTGCATCAGCAGTATTCTGAAACTGAAGATGCTTAGCCTGTAAATCGGCAACAAGATCCCCTGGTGAACGATACGGCTTTGGATAGAGGGTATAAGGCATGATTAGCAGTCATCCCTGAAGAAGAAAAAGAGGCAAAAAAAAAGCCCACGAACATCCCCTAGGGAACATTGCGAGCGTTGTTAGGGCTAATATTACGCCCGACGTAGATTTTGTCAACGCATTTTGACACTTCTGTCAGATTCGCATAGGGTTATTCTCGGTATCTGTGAGTAACCAGACTTTTGATGTGTCCTGAAATCCTCCCTACTTGGTGCAGCTACTGATGCGGCTGCATGCTCATTATCGCTATCTGGTTGAACAGATTAATGAACTTGAAGCCGCGCTGGAACAGGCGTTAAACCGTAATGAGGCAGGACAACAGCTTCTGACAATTCCTGACGTTGGTCCAATAACTGCTAGCGTTTTATCTTCTCAGTTAGGCGATAGCAAACAGTATGCTCGCAGCCGGGACTTTGCTGCATCGACTGGTCTGGTCCCTCGTCAATACAATACCGGCGGAAAAAAATACGCTACTGGGAATGTAAACGTGGCGATAAAAATCTGTGACGGTTGTTGGTTCAGTGTGCCCGAGTTTTTATCCAGCGCATCGACCATCAATCGGGACGTCTGGCCAGCTGGGTTAAAGCGAACTGGTCAGAAAACACGCTTGTGTAGTGGCTTGTGCGCTGGCAAACAAATTGGCCCGGATAGCTTGGGCTATCACGACACGACAAACTGTGTTCGAAAGGTAACGGTAATTGCCCTGCTTGAGCAGGGACGCTATCGTTAATTTAAGCAGTTACCCATCGGGTTTTGCGAAGACTGATTATTGATGACATGAACGACCTGATGAAAAACCTAAGCATAAAAATGGCTCATTGAAGTTCATCAGGTGCAGAACTCATTGAGGTGCGGGCATTCTTGTCCATAGAGACGCCGGATAGATTTAAACAAGCCTACCATTAATCAAAATCAGTGTTGCAAAAACGGGGTGACCATAGATTTATGCTCTCCTCCGCTTAGAGCGCTCACAACGGAAATAGTCATTTGCGTGCCTCATGTATTGTTGGT
Organism: Photorhabdus sp. HUG-39; assembly: GCF_963878365.1. Lineage (NCBI taxonomy): Bacteria > Pseudomonadati > Pseudomonadota > Gammaproteobacteria > Enterobacterales > Morganellaceae > Photorhabdus > Photorhabdus sp. HUG-39. Next base: position 20,907 of record NZ_CAWNWY010000016.1, read on the forward strand.
GGTTTTGTTGGTTGTTTAGTAAAGCAGGTTTGCGCCCAGCGAGCTTTTGGATCTCCATAGTAATATAACGGGAATATCTCGTAATTCTCCAAAGATCTCGTATTGTCCCACGGGTTACACACTTCCCAAACTGGATGTGACGGTGGTTGTGACTCCTTCATATTAAATCCGGCCGATATCACCACTACGTGACCCCCAGTATCACCCAAGGCGGGAACTTTCTTTGAGAAAAAAACGGCAACGACAAATGGCCGACTATTAAACAGTTCTCCTATACAAAGACTCGCATTAGCTTTTCCTTCTATTGCTTTCTCAAGCGCCCCTATTGCCCCTAAGGACTTGTCTGGCATTCCCTCCTTATTGCAATTATCACCACCTGGAAAATGGTTGTAGGGAGCTACACAAGATCCAGGGTTAAGCTGTCGGACTTCAGAATAAATCGGCTCTTGTAGGTAACGATACGGTCTCTGCGCATACCCTTTACGCCAGAAATCCGTGACATAGGGTTGTTTGTCGGCTTCTATGCTACGTTTGGAGGCAAAAAGCGCCACTCTCTTTAAAGAGAGGCATCTCGGTAAATTGCCATTTTGAATATCAATCATGTTGTCCTCACTTGTTGAAAATGCGACTCCAGTTTTAGAATTTCAGATCACCAATCACATTAGATTTTAAGCTCGTAAATTATAAAAAACATATATAAAAAAACAGCCACAATTAACATATTATGCCGTCATAGTTAATTTTAACATCGGATTAGTAGCTATTTTTGTATAAACATGGGGTTGCGAAGAGGCATATTTAAATGTAAATTGCTTTGTATTAACTTAAAATACATACACTACGTACAAACTTCATTATTATTAGTAAGTGTCAGTATATAAAAGCTCCTTTCATTGGGATCTTTTCTATCTACTTATTAGAATCCTTTGAAAGGATAGAAGTTATGAAATAGGCTAAATAATTGATCCTAATTGTGCTATATATTTGCCATACCATGACTACCTCCAGGAAAGGGGGATACGTTGTGCATAAAATGCTTAATTTTCCTGAGGAGTTCCCACATATATTGGAATCGGTGGTTACGTGTTATCGTTTCATGCAGGGCGTACCAAGGTTTCTCAATCAGATTCACCCATGGCGAATAAATGGGTTGGAATAACAATCTGAACTTCGGGTTATTTTTCAACCAAGCCTCTGTCTTACGGCTTTTATGGATAATGTAGTTATCCCGTATCAACGTGATATTTTTGGCTCTTTGGTAATGCTGTTTCAGCTTTTCCAGCATCGCAATAAACAACTCAGTGTTCTTCTTACTGCCTGAAACATAAAGCACTTTATCTATTCCGGCATGAAGCGCTCCCGTCAGATAATGCTTACAGTTGTTTCCGGGCGTGACCACTTTTTTCTGCTGCCCTTTAAGTGTCCAATCTGCGCCAATTTTCGGCTTGAGATCGATATCGCCTTCGGTAAACCAATTCACCCCTCGCCCAATAGAAGAACGCTCCGCCCCGGTAATATCACGGGTTTCTATAACCATTTTTCCTTTATGAAGCAGTAAGATAGCAATAAGTCTCCGTGCGTAACCTTTATCTGATATGCGTTGGATTTCTTTTTGCATTCTGCGTCTTTCGTCGCGGGGTATCGGAGCTATGATAGACATGACTCAGTCCTGTTAGTGATTTGTGATGTTTAGCCATCGATCAGATCACTAAATTTGGACTGAGTTCATTGATCTACTATTCAGAACAGTTAATTAGGTGTTTAGTTCTAGCTTCCAATAAGAGAGTTTATGCCCGCAAATTACGCTTGGATGGTAGGCCACTTGTTTTGGTGGTATACTCAAATAGGCATTACGGTCATTCGCTGGCTGTATAGTGTAAAGGCCATTATGATGTTCGCTAACTGTAAATTTCAGGGTATTACCATCAGGACTATCCACAGTCAAGGCATCATAAATACGGCCATCTACTACTATCTTTTCATAACCGTTTGCCAACCTAAAAAATTGCCCACGGATTAACGCGTCTAGTGCCCCTATCTGAGCTCCGTCAAACCGGTGTGATATAGCCCATACCACATGAATATTATTTCTCTCCTGAGATACTTCATCAAGACTAAACCCTCTAACTATACGATTTGAACTAGACTCTCGAACTCCGAGATATAAACCTGTTTCTTCGTTAATTAACCTGTAATACATAACATACTCCTTTTTAGATATTTATAAGATAAAATTCACATATCGTTATATATAGTGTGTTTAAGAAAAATCAAGAAACCATCGAATTTTTTACTTGTCATACACAATATAAGATTTATTTTATTTTTATACAAAATATAAACTTCATCAGAGCCATGTCAACAAATTACTAATTATTTCATTAGAGCTTATGTTCGGAGAACATAAATAAAGTGTGGAGTAAATCATCCAAATGATTCCTATTAAAGTTTGTACATAGTGTATGCATTTAAAGTTAATACAAAGCAATTTACATTTAAATATGTCTCTTCACAACCCCATATTTATACAAAACAAATAACTATTAATCCGAGAGCCAAATTAACTATGCTACCACAATATGTTAATATAGCGTCTTTTTTTATATGTGATTTTTATAATTTACGAACATAAAATCCAATATGATTCGTAATCTAAAATTCTAAAACTGGAGTCGCATTTTCAACAAGTGAGGACAACATGATTGATATTCAAAATGGCATTCTACCGAGATGCCTCTCTTTAAAGAAAGTGGCGCTTTCTGCCTCCAAACGTAGCATAGAAGCCGACAAACAACCCTATGTCACGGATTTCTGGCGTAAAGGGTACGCGCAAAGGCAGGAGCAAACGTTTTGGTGCTGGATCGCTGTGGCTGCAAGTATAGGCAGTTATTATGCGCGGAAACCGTATCGTTACCTACAAGAGCCGATTTATTCTGGTGCCCGACAGCTTAACCCTGGATCTTGTGTAGCTCCCTACAACCATTTTCCAGGTGGTGATAATTGCAATAAGGAGGGAATGCCAAACACGTCCTTGGAGGTGATAGGGGCGCTTAAGGAAGAAATAAAAGGAAGAGCTGATTTTAACCGTTGTGCACAAGAACTAGCTAATAATAGTCCATTTGTCGTTGCCGTTATTTTCTCAAAGAAAATTCCCGCCTTGGGTGATACTGGGGGTCATGCAGTAGTGATATCAGGCGGATTCGATCTGGTGCCACAATCATCGACAAATCCATATCCAGTTTGGGAGGTTTGCAATCCGTGGGACAATACGAAAACGCTCGAGAATGCCCATATATTCCCGTTATATTACTATGGAGATTCAGAAGCTGACTGGAGGCAAACCTGCTTTACTAAACAACCAACAATACATGAGGCACGTAAATGACTATTTCCTTTGTGAACGATCCAAGCGGAGCGGACAGTGTTATCGTTTCTTTTTTGCAAGGTATTATAGATGGAGGCTCGCTTAGCGAAGCTGACAAAAACAATAAAATAAATACCAACGACGTCTCATCGTCGAACCCGATTAAAATGTACTATGTCGATCACAATGAATTTGAAAAAACGAAATCTTTGACCAAAGCTGCCCACGCTACAGGTTGGAGGTATCTATTGTTGTCAGGCAGCTCTGCCGTGTCCGACCTCCATTTGAACATGCACGATGCAAATCTCATCGTCTCTTCGATGACCCTTGATGGCCCGATACCCATCTCGACAGTTGAGGCACTCCTTGCAGCGGAAATGGATAGTAGGGTTCAACAGCAAGGCTATGAAGTGCGGCAACTTAATTTACCTTGGTGTCATTTCGTGGCTCTATGGTTGCACAACCCAATTCACGACATTATCATCCCGCTTAAGCCAACATTAATCCGGGATATCGCGATCCACAAATTGTATGAGGTGGAAGAGATCTCAAACAAAATTATAGCGCAAATAGGTTGACTCTAAGATGCTAAACTATAATGCCCAGTTAAAAAAATGGGCATCTTTTAGTTTTTGGTCGGCGGAAAATAGGTGCAACCTTGATGTTGAACTCATTAGCTAATGGTTTCTGCATAAAATCACCCAAAGAATGTACTTCATGAGTTTAAAGTAGCTCACTCTGCAAAAAACGTGATTTGACATCAATACAGTAGTAATTCTGCCAGGTGTACACAGCTTTAATTCTGCGCGTAAACAGCTCCATGAAAGACTCCTTTCTTTACATTTTTACATAGTATTCACCCTGATAAAATTAGCCAAGATATTTTTTACACACGCAAAAAAAGTAAAACCCCCGCAGGCACTGTCTCTTGATCATATTTCATAGATCAAGAGACAGGCTCATCGGAGGGTGTCGCAAAAGGCCAGCATTAAAAATAAACCCACAGAGATTTATTGCCTGTTATTGGGACTGACAACCCATGGCAGGCTAAAAATAAGCCATAATATCAGAGCAACTGCCCTTGATAAGTTATACGCTATGGCGTACAAGGTAAATTCCACTTTGACTCCGGTTTGTCCATCCGTAAACACAGTTTATCTCGCGCGTCATCTTCCGGGTAACGTTTAATTTTTCTGCCCTTTTTCGCCTGAGTACACTTTTCTTTTTCCCGGCAATCGGCACAATTTGCTCCGGTATGGACCCGATGCTCACGGCTTTTTTCGGACGGTCTTACTGTACTGACATGAAGATGGCGTCAGGGAATGTCTCGGCCTATGTTAAGGCCAGCGATATTGCCATGCTTTATACGGTAACCGATCTCAACGGACTCAACCGTATTTCTCGTGCAGTATTGTCTAATGCTGCAAATATGATGGCGGGCTCTGTCAATTATTTTATGCCATTGGCTGATATTCATAAACCCGCTTTAGGGTTGACGATGTTTGGTATGACGACTCCGTGCATTAATCAGCTCACTGCCGCGTTAAATACTCAATACGATTGCCTGGCTTTTCATGCTACCGGCAATGGTGGAACAAGCATGGAGAAATTGGCTAAAGACGGCGAATTGGTTTGTGTTTTGGATATTACATTAACAGAAATTGCTGATCTATTATTTGGGGGTGTTTTGGGTTGCCCTGACACACGCTTAGACGTCATTGCAAAAAAAAGCATTCCGTGGATTGGCAGTGCTGGCGCTTTGGACATGGTTAACTTTGGTGCAAAGGACACGGTTCCAGAACGCTACAGCAATAGGCTATTTGTCGAGCATAATTCTCAGGTGACATTAATGCGAACCACACCCGAAGAAAACTATCAGCTTGGTATCTGGATAGGGAACAAACTTAATAAGTGTAATGGACCTATTCGATTTATTATTCCGGAAGGCGGATTCTCTACTCTAGATTGCCCTGAACAACCTTTTTATTTACCTGCATCAACACAGGCTTTCTGTCATGGACTAAAAAAAACAATAAAACAAACAGAATTGCGAAAAGTTATAAAAACACCTTTTCACATCAATTCACCACAATTTTGTGCTCTGGTAATACAGCAATTCAAGGAAATTACAGAACACCAAGGAATTTCTCATGAAGAAAAAATATAATCAGATTATTGAAGCTATAAAACAAAAAGTCGAACGTAACGAAACTATTATTGGAGCGGGTGCAGGCACGGGGCTTTCAGCGCGTTGCGAGGAAGCAGGCGGGGCAGACCTCATTATCGTATATAATTCTGGACGCTTCAGAATGGCTGGCAGAGGATCATTGGCCGGATTAATGCCATACGGTAATGCAAATGAAATTGTCAGAGAAATGGGTAATGAAATATTGCCGATAGTTAAGGAAACACCTGTATTAGCGGGTGTCTGCGGTACTGATCCATTCTGTAATTTATCTCTTTTCCTGGATGAATTGAAGGCACAAGGTTTTGCTGGTATTCAAAACTTCCCAACAGTAGGGCTTATTGATGGAAAGTTCAGAAAAAATCTGGAAGAAACAGGCATGGGTTATGCATTGGAGGTAGAGCTAATCCGCCTGGCGCATGAAAAAGGAATGATTACCACTCCTTATGTTTTCAATGCAAAAGAGGCTGAAGCTATGGCACAAGCAGGTGCTGATATCATCGTCGTACATCTGGGGCTAACCACTGGAGGTGATATTAGTGCTAATACATCATATGATCTGGAATCTTGTATACCAATCATTAATGCTTGTGCTTCGGCAGCTAAAACTATTCGAAATGACATTATTACTTTGTGTCACGGTGGCCCAATTTCGGAACCGGAAGATGTCGCCTATATTTTGGCTCATTGTCCCAATTGTCATGGGTTCTATGGTGCTAGTTCAATGGAGCGTTTGCCAACAGAACAAGCCATCAAACACACTATCCAGAAATTTAAAGAAATTAATCGGGGTTAGCGAGAATTATACTTAATCTATATGGAAATTTAGTACTATTTTTTTGCGGGTCTCCCTCATTGCGAGTACGAGTGTCTCTGGCGATGTGATCTTCATAATTATCCCTATAACGGATATACCCTATGGATTTCAAGATGCATCGCGACGGCAAGGGAGTGAATCCCCGGGAGCATAGATAACGATGTGACCGGGGTGAGCGAGTGCAGCCAACAAAGAGGCAACTTGAAAGATGACGGGTATAAATACAAAATATCCCCTGAAAGGGATGGCAAACCTGACCCACGTTACTGCAGGTCAGGCACATCACTGTGATTTTCCTTTATAGAAAGGAGAACCATCACAACTCACGCTTTGGACAATCAATCACGTCGAAATTTTTGCTGTAACAAACGTAAAATTCATCACGATTGATCTGAATGGTTTTTCCCTTCAATGATGGGTTATTTTTCTGGAGGAACTTAATTAACTGTTTATTAGATGGACGATCATTAGGCAATACCAATCCATCAAACAGTTCTTGCTGTTTACTGAAAAATTGATCTGGCGTTGTAAACGCACAAACACCATGTTTTTCCCACTCAGCTTGTAACAAATCTGCCCCCGGAGAAGCGCATAGATAAGGTTTAATCACCTGATAATCCAGTGGTGACAAATCCCCTTTGCAAAGACGTGGATGTTTTCTGACATCAGACCAATCACGGCACTGTGCCATTGATTTACTATCACAGGTTTGCGCCCACAAGCCGTGAATTACCCAACTAAATTTGTTTTCGGAGAAACATTGCAATTCAAACTTTTCATATTCACGCTGCGCTTCAGCAAGTTTGTTACTATTTTTCAGGCGCTCAATATTCTTTGCTTTGCTCTTACAAAATGCTGGAGAATAACTAATAGCCAGTTTGAAGTAATCTGTCGATGCGGTTGCGTTCTGACCATAACGGTCACCTTTAGCAACATAATCATAATCTTTCGGCGGAGTAGCAGGTAAGATACAAGACACCCCCTCTTCCAATGTTGATAGAGACTCCAACGAGTCAGTCACTTCTGGTTGCTTCACACAGCCCACAATCAGTAAAACGAATATTGCTGATAATAAATTAAAAAAACGCATCTTAATTCCTTTATGGGAAATTATTTCCCTGTTGATGGTAAACAAACAAAAACCTGCCAAAATTAAGGCAGGCGACTATTAAAATTATTTTTTTCAGTCAGATCAATTTGATACACAGCAAAACCGATCTCATCATTTTCCAAATATTTCACAGGATATTGAGAAAATGTTTTGATGAATCTCGCCGCTTTCTCACTTGGAGACGTTTCGAAACGGATATCCAATTTCTTGTCAGTTTTGATTGGCATAATCGACCAATTATTCTCTGCTTTGGTCGCTACTATCCCTTTCTGTTTAGACATTTTGGCAATGTAAGCAGCCAAAATAGCGCGGTTCTCATCCGGTGAAGCGAATGCAATGTAATCTTCGCCTGTGCCGGCAAATTTACCACCATAGGCGCGGTAGTTATTGGTAGCAATGAGAAATTTAGCGTGAGGATCGATCGGTTTACCTTGGTAAGTCAGCTCTTTGATACGATTCGCCCCTTGATTGATGAGCTGGCAATCAACGTCGTATTTAGCGGGCTGAGTCAGATCAATCTTATAATTTACGCCACTTATCATGTCGAAGTTATAAGTACGGAAGCCGCTCCAATTCAACAGATACTGCGGCTGAGTTGAATTTGGATCAATCTGGTTATACATGCCGGCCGAACACTCCAACCATTCAATCACATCAGCACCAGTGACCTTCACAACAGCCAATGTATTGGAATAGAGATACAAATCTGCTACGTTACGAAAGGTTAAATCACCTTTTTCAACTTCAACAAACTCTGAGGGTGCATTTTTACGCCCGCCAACTTTGAATGGTGCCGCAGCGGCCAGAACAGGAATATCTGCTAAATCGGGATCACCTTGAATAAAACGCCGCGTGTAATCAGTTTGTGCATCATTCACAATCTGCACTGTCGGGTCACTTTGAATCAAAGCCAAATAGCTATACATATTGGCAGACGCTTTGCCAATCAATTTACCTACAAAACCCCGCGTTCCCTGATGAGCTTGCCCGATAATTTTTGCCAACTCACTATCACGCTCAACCAGTGCCTTTTTATTCACTTTGTCATAAATCGGGCGCGCTTCCGCTTTTGCTTCCGTCACTTTCCATGCCCCGCCCCCGTTGTCGATAACCATATCAACAACACCTAAATGATCACCCCATTGGCCGGGCATAACAGCCGGAATACCGTTAACCGTACCTTTAGCAACATCAACGCCTTTAATGTTTGCAAATTCTTTACTTGGAAACACACCGTGTGAGTGACCAAACATAATCGCATCAATACCTTTAACTTCACTCAAGTAATAAACCGAGTTCTCAGCCATTGCCTTATAAGGCTCCTTGGAAAAGCCGGAGTGAGGAATAGCAATAATCAAATCTGCCCCCGCTTTTTTCATTTGAGGAACAAATTTTTTCGCGGTTTCAGTGACATCGTTAACGACAACTTTCCCATCCAGATTGACCTTATCCCAGATAGCAATCTGGGGCGGTACAAAACCGATATAGCCAATCTTGATGGTATGATTTTTACCCTCCCGGTCTTTTACCGGCGTATCAACAATAATATAGGGAGTGAAATAGTTCTTACCGGTTTTCGCATCCATGATGTTGGCATTGATATAAGGGAACTTCGCACCGGCAATGGCTTTTTTCAGATAATCCAAACCAAAGTTAAACTCGTGGTTACCAAAGTTACCCACGGTATAACCCATGGTATTCATTAACTGATGTGCTGGATGAGATTCCCCTTTTTTAAGACCTTTTGCAGCCACGTAATCAGCCAGTGGGCTACCTTGAATCAAATCACCGTTATCGACCAGAATGGAGTTAGAGGCTTCTGCTTTGGCTGCTTTAATTAAACTCGCTGTGCGTATCAAACCAAATTGTTCTGTAGGTTTATCCTTAAAGTAATCAAAATCAATCAGGTTACTGTGAACATCAGATGTTTCCATTACCCGCAAATCAACTGTTTCAGCATGGACATTACATGCGACCAATAAGGTTAATGTGGAGACTTTCAACACATTGTTAACCATTTCACACCTCTTTTTTAGGTAGTTCAGGAGGACTCAAAATCAGCTCTCCTTTAACTGTCAACTTACAAGTACAGATGAGCGTCGATTTCCACAATCATCTGTTTTTTATTTTCATAAGCTGGGTTGTCGCTGTGCGCATCATCATATGCCGTTTCAACGAACAAACTCAGGCTATTGTACTTAGAAATTGCAAAACGTTTATCTCAACCAACAAGATAAATCTGTTTTTTTATAGCTAGGGTACCTGCATTTTTATCACGCAAAGAGTCACTCGCAGACATACCACTTTGCCAAGATCTCACTCCTCCTATAACACTAACACCGTAAAATCTGTCTTCTAGACACCTTTAACACGGTTTAATTTAAGTTAAGTAAGAATAAAATATCTACAATGCTTGTATTTAATTATTAGCTTTATTTCTGGACAAAAATCTCTCTATTCCATTGAGCCGGTAAAATATTCAGGCTAATAAATACCGCTCATAATATTACCGTATAAAACAAACTTGTTAACAAATTGTAAATATTTTCAAGCAATCAATTATCATCCATATTATGGTTTCCTTATATAAACTTTTATGGTTTTTAATGACAAAATAATCGTTAATTTAGGTTATAATGATGAACACTTTTAATTAAAAATGAGTGATTCTATTAAAATTTCAATTTTTTGATATAACCCTCAACCAAACAATCTATTGTAACCATATAATAAATAAACACAAAAATCATTTTCGTGATAAAATGCACAATTACATCGTTAAAACAAAAAAATAATTAAAATTATTTGTGATAATAATCACATCATCAGGTAACTTTATCTTGTTAATTTTATTAATTACATTATTTATAAAAAAATAATTTAAACATTAAAAATTTAATAATTAATTCAAATATAAATTAATTTTAATTATGAAATAAGAAAACATCAAAAGTCATAAAAAACAACGTTATTAATTTTATATAAAACCAATCTATAAAATTAATTAAAATTATTTCTTACAAAATATATAGATATATTTAACATATTATAAAAAATAAAAAACATTTATTTTTAAAATAAAGAAAAAATAATAAATTAATTTAAAAACAAAATATAAAAATTAATTATCATATTGATTTAAAAGAAAAATAACCTAATGACTATTTTTAAAGTTATTATTTATCAATAACTTTGACACTGCTAGAATTACTATAAACGACTTTTCTGATCAGCATGACACATTCACCCATCGCCCCCACTATCTCACTCAATTCAGCAATGAAGAGAAAATAAAAAAATTTATGCTCCCCTCTTGACCAGAAACAATAATTACATTAATTTTATTTAACATTATAAAGAATATCATTGAACCTTATCATTTCAGCACTCACTTAGAGCCGAAAGAATTTAGAATAAGTTTATAGCAATAATTGATTATAGTAATAGTTAATTAGCTAGAACTCGCGTTAACTATTCATTAATTTTAAAGAGATTTTAAGGTTAATCGCTGACATCAAAACAAAAAACATAAAATAATATAACATTTTAAAGCATTTTTTCTCATCAGGATTACTGAGGATTTCCTGACAAGTTAATAACACCTCTACTGTCTTTATTCATCACCATTAACCCTAAGATAATCAAAACATTATGATGGAGGTAACTACAAATGAAATGGTATGTCAAGGAAGCCCTCGAAATTAATCAGGCTATACCATACGAGGAATCAATCAATATCGAAGCGGGTTTTGGACCAACAGGGCTTCCACACATAGGAACCCTTTGTGAAATCCTCCGAGCCAATCTCATCAAAACCGAATTGGAGAAAGCAGGCAGAACAGTTAATTTTTATCTCATTTCAGATGATTTGGACCCTTTCAGAAAAGTGCCTTTGAATATTCCAAATGCTGAACAATTAACGCCTTATCTAGGCCAACCGATAAGCAAGGTGCCGGACCCTTTCGGAAATTTCCCGTCATTCTCTGAAATGGCGGAATATCAACTCATGAAGCTCGCCACAGAATACGAAATAGAGTGTCAGCTAGTCAGAAACTCTTTAGCCTATCAAAATGGCGATTACAATGACGAAATCAAACTATTCCTACAAAATTTTTTGGTGCTAAACCAAATATGCAAGGAATCTACCGGATCTTTAAGACAAAGAACCTACAGCATGATCATGCCCATTTCTGAAAGAACTGGCGCCGTACTGGAACATATTATAGTAACCGACGTGAACCCTGCATCAGGAGAAATAACCTATTACATACCTGGCGATGAAGTCATTAATAAACCCGGTTATGAATATGGCGTAGAAATTCGAGAATTCTATAAAAATGAAATATTGGATCAAGAGCAAACTATTTCAGTACTAAACGGTAAATCTAAACTTCAGTGGAAAGCAGACTGGGGTATGCGCCTCCTTGCCAGAAACATTCATTTTGAAATGCATGGTGAAGATTTGCTGGCTTCTGCCGATGTTGCTCGCCAGATCGCGGGAGCATTAGACAAGCCAATTCCACGTTTTTACAAATATGGGCTTTTCCTTGATGATTCAGGTAAAAAAATATCGAAATCGAAAGGAAATAGTTTCTCTTTAGATGATATTCGCCATCTGCTTACACGAGACGCAATTCGCACTTACCTCTCAAAAGAGCCACAGAGATCGTCTAAATTTTATGTCGCGCTGGCACCACATCTAAATGATCAAGCTAATATTTCGCAAAAAGATGGAAAAAGACTATCTTTTTCAAAGATAGCAAGAATATTACACGCGTCAAAACCAGCAAATAAACTCGCGGCTGAAAACTTTCTGAATCGCTATAAAAGACCGGGAGAATCCATTTCAGATCAGGAATTTGAAATAAGTTATCATTATTATATCAGGACATGTAAAAATGAAAATCAAGGGTTACAAAACATTAAAGAAGAAAAGTATTTCTCAGCCATTGCCAATTCAATAAGTTCAGGAGAAATATCCACTAAAGATCAACTTTTCCAGCATATAATCAGTACATATAAAGACCATTTTTCAGATGATAAATCATCCCAAATATGGCCTATGCTCTACCGAGGGTTATTTGGTGATACCAAAGGCCCACGAATTAAAACATGGTTAGATTTAAATTGCATGCAGCATGTTTTAACCCATTTTAGCAGCCCATATAAAAACTCATACCAAAAAAATGAGGAAAATATCGTTAACAACGAAATTAACAAATCTCAAAAAGAGAGATTAATAAACAATAGCATCGAGGAGAACAAAACATATATGACTAAGTTATACAGTAAAATTAATTTCAGCGAAATCAGGAAAAAATGTGATGAACTTTCCTCCGCTTTACAGAAGAATAGTGAGGCGTTAGTTAAAGCACTCTCTGGCTATCAATGTAAAAACGTCACCGAAGATGAAATTCTCCGTTCAATAGATGTCTTGAATAATATTGAGAACAACAGAGAATATTTCAAAAAGAAAATTTATGGTGTGACATCATTCCTCCCGCTTAACCAACCCATTTACGCTTCTGTATGTTTTGGTTTTATCCCTTCACTTATGGCAGAAAATGTGTGCATACGCCCCCCGACAGCAATGCATACACATTACAAAAAATTTGAGGCGGTTATTAATTTATCCGAATTTTCTCCAACATTATCTATTTCTTATGAAGATAAAGAGTTATTTTTAAGTCAACGCGTAAAAATAACGGATGCAGTAATCTTTACGGGAACACCAGAGAATGCGCTCAAAGTACGTAAACATTTCAGAAAAAACACCTTATTTATTCTTAATGGTGCCGGTCATAACCCACTTATTATCTCAAAAGATGCAGACATTAATCTGGCTGTTGAAAGTGCAAAACGAGTTGTTCTTTACAATCAAGGGCAGGATTGTGCTGGTCCAAACGCCATATTAGTACACAATGATATATACGATTTATTCAAGCAACGATTAATCTCTGATTTGAAGAATATTGAAGATAGAGTTGGCCCTTATAGTGACTATAAAAATATTGTCGGTCCCAATAGCGATATTGATCACAGTATAAAAATTGCTTCAGTATTTAAAGTAAATAGACTCTATTGCACCTATGGAGGAGAGGTTAATCCCATCAATGGCATGATAAAACCAACGGTTTTCGAGAAAGAATTATCATTAGGTGGCAATTATAAAGAATTTTTTGCCCCTGTGTTCTTCTTACAAAGATATTATCAGGATCAAGATTTAATCCATTATTTTTCTGATCCTTTGTATTCTGCTAATGCTATGTATATATCTCTGTTTGGTACCAGTGACTATATCTATCATCAACTCAGCGAACACCTTCACTTACCAGATAGTATTCTGAATAATACTGACTTACATCTGGAAGAACACGGTTATCTTCCCTATGGTGGTCAAGGGCCGGCTGCTTCATGCCTTTGGTATGAAGGTAATAGGATTAACGGCAGTACGTTGCCACAACGTGATATATACCATTATTTAATTGAACCCTTTGATACCCTTCCCATGCCAAAGAGTGAAAAGCACCACTGCGTTCAAGCGGGAATTTAAGCTACTCCGGTAAGTCCTGACTTCAACGGATGACCTGACAGCGCCGTACTTTCATAAGTAAGTAAGCACGGCGTGTCTCCGCGTTTAAATATACCCGTTATCTTTCAAGTTGCCTCTTTGTTGGCCGCACTCGCTCACCCCAGTCACATAGTTACCTATGCTCCCGGGGATTCACTCCCTTGCCGTCGCGATGCATCTTGAAATCCATAGGGTATATAATAAAGTCATCAATCAGGATAATTGATACAAGATACTAGGGCTTATCCCTGTGATTCGCTATCATGCAACCTTATGTTGGTCATGCTCACCGATTCATTGAGCAAAAATATGGGGTAATTTTATGTTGTGGTTCAAAAATTTAATGATTTACCGTTTAAACCGGGAAATTTCACTTTCTGCGGATGAACTGGAAAAACAATTGAGTCCGTTAGCATTCACCCCATGTGGCAGTCAAGATATGGCGAAAACAGGTTGGGTGCCACCAATGGGTTCACACAGTGACGCCTTTACCCATGTCGCGAATAACCAAATTCTGATTTGCGCCCGTAAAGAAGAAAAGATGTTGCCTTCACCGGTTATCAAGCAGGCACTACAAGCAAAAATTGAAAAACTGGAAGGAGAACAGCATCGCAAACTTAAAAAAACAGAGAAAGACTCTCTGAAAGATGAAATATTACATACCTTGCTACCACGGGCATTTAGCCGATTCAGCCAAACTTATATTTGGATCGATATCGCCAATAATCTAATTATTGTTGACGCGGCCAGTGCTAAACGGGCCGAAGATAATTTGGCATTATTGAGAAAAAGCTTGGGTTCTTTACCTGTTGTTCCTCTGACATTTAAAGACCCGATAGAATTAACCCTGACAGAATGGGTACGTTCCGGTGATTTACCGACAGGTTTTGCTTTAATGGATGAAGCTGAATTAAAAGCTATTCTGGAAGAGGGTGGCGTGATCCGTTGTAAAAAACAAGATTTAGTTTCTGACGAAATCGCCACCCATATAGAAGCAGGCAAATGTGTCACCAAATTGGCGCTCGATTGGGAAGAGCGTATTCAGTTTATGCTGTCAGATGATGGTACTTTCAAGCGCATAAAATTCAGTGATACTCTGCGTGAACAAAATGATGACATTGATCGGGAAGATGTTGCCCAACGGTTTGATGCTGACTTTATTCTGATGACCGGTGAATTAAGTGCATTGATTAACAGCACCATTGAAGCACTAGGCGGCGAAGCAGAAAAATAACCTCAACCTTTAATGCTATTTGCCGCTTTGAACTATTTTTCAGAGCGGCATTCTTATGTCTTTCTCAACCTTATACTTTAATCAACAACAGTGGAGTGCAGATATGATATTTGATATCCCATTAGCCGAAAACTGGCAGATAATAGAGCCTGAAAATCGCGGCTGGTCTAAAGATCAGAAATACCATGTTGTTGATAAACAAGGTAAGCATTTGTTATTACGCTTGGCAGATATCAGCCAAGAAGATAAGAAAAAACAAGAATTCTTCTGGACACAACAACTATTTAGACAAAATATTCCCATGTCTGAACCCATTAATTTTGGCATTTGCAACAACGACCAGAGTGTTTATTCTTTGCTAAATTGGATCGAAGGACAGGATACTACTCATTGGCTGGAACAACATAATGAACAATTACAATATGAAGCAGGTTTACAAGCAGGAAAACATTTAAAAAAAATACATCAATTAACAATCCCATCTCAAACCATTTCTCCCCGCCAGGAAGCAGAAAACATTTATCAGGAAAAACTGGCCCGGTATGAACAATGTGGGATCAAGATCCCTCATGAAGCAGACTTTACTGATTTCATAAAGGATAATTTCTCTCTGCTTAATAATATATCCCCTGTGTTCCTACATGGTGATTATCATGTCGGGAATATGATAATCGATAATAAACATAAACTGTGGGTTATTGATTTCAATCGTTATCGTTTTGGCGATCCGGCCAAAGACTTTAGTCAGATGATGATATTTAGCCGATTACATAGCACGGCATTTGTTCATGGACAAATGGATGGTTATTTTGCAGGCCAACCAAGCCAAGAGTTTTTAAAAAGAATCGCTTTTCATACCGCCTATAACGCTTTCTTTAGTTTACTTTGGGCACAATCATTTGGAGAAAAAACAATTCAAAATTGCCTTAACCGTATTAATATGATCTGGCTCGATTATCAAGGATTTAAACGCAGTATGCCAAGCTGGTATAAGCCTTAAAACCAAATTGATGACTGAATCGGAACAACATCTGCATTCATTAATTATAAATCATTAGATTCGGTCATCATCAAACTATTTCAATTATATACCCTATGGATTTCAAGATGCATCGCGACGGCAAGGGAGTGAATCCCCGGGAGCATAGATAACGATGTGACCGGGGTGAGCGAGTGCAGCCAACAAAGAGGCAACCGGGTATAATAACGTTAAAACTAGTCACGGTAATCCAATTAGGTATTCAATGAATTCAGCTAAAAAAGGCTATCAGCCGCCTTTCTCGATTACAGCTAAAATGATCCAATTAATTGCTGAAATCAGTGAAAATATCGGGCGGTTAAGCACAGAACAGGAACAAATAACCGCTTTGCGATTGAGACGTATCAATCGGATACGCACAATTCACGGTTCACTGGCAATTGAAGGTAACTTACTTGATGCAAGCCAAATCACAGCCATTATTGAAGGAAAGCGAGTTATTGCACCGATCAGTGAAATACAAGAAGCGCGTAACGCTATCTTGGCTTATGAAAAGCTTAACCATTGGCATTTCACATCAGAGCAAAACTTACTGGAAGCCCATTATGTTCTGATGAAGGGATTGCTAGATAATGCCGGCAGTTATCGACACAGCGGCGTCGGTGTAATGGATGGAGAAAAAGTCATTCACATGGCTCCACAGGCAAACCGGATTCCAAAGCTGATGGGTGATCTTTTTCACTGGTTAGGCTCTACTGATATTCATCCACTTATTGCCAGTTGCATTTTCCATTATGAATTTGAATTCATTCATCCATTTGCCGATGGAAACGGCAGAATAGGCCGGTTATGGCAGACATTGATTTTAAGCCACTGGAATCCATTATTTGAATTTATTCCCGTTGAAAGTCTGGTTTATGAACATCAAGCTCATTACTATCAGGCAATTAATCTCAGTAGCCAACTTGTTGATTGTGCACCGTTTATTGAGTTTATGCTGCACATGATCCGTGATGCAATTCTGACATCTACCCATCAGGCTACCCATCAGGCTACCCATCAGGCTACCCATCAGGCTACCCATCAGGCTACCCAACAAGTTAAACAACTAATTATGGTATTGAAAGGGGAAATGAACCGTGGGCAACTGCAATCAGCACTTGGATTAAAAGATCGTAATTCATTCCGTCTGCGCTATTTGCAACCCGCTTTGGCAGCAGGATTAATTGAAATGAGCCATCCAGAAAAACCGAGCAGTCCATTACAGCGCTATCGTTTGACAGAAAAAGGGGTAAATTTAAAAGCTCACCACAAATAATGAAAAGTAACCAATTCCTACCTTATCGGTGGCTTCGATGTGAAAACCTGCATAAATAAAATTGAGCTATAATATCTACTGAAATATCAATGTATTAACAAAATAATTCAACCACACCAGCGAAACACTAACTCCCTTCACTATTTTGGCAAACTCATTAAGTGGACATGAACACCATAACTATAGTGCTTTAATGTCCACTTGAAATCCATAGGGTATAAATTAATGATGAATTAGCTCTAACGAATACAACGTTACCGTTGAAGGTTTAGCGCCTTTATCTACCAACGTCAATTTATTATTATCTATAGACACATTAATCTGGTTAGTCACCTCTGGTGGCGTTATTTTTTCCAGCGATCCACCTTGTTGAATACGATACGCTTTAACTTTAAATTTCTTGCAACCTATATGATCAATCACCACTGTAACGCCTTGGTCACTATGAGTATAATCGCGAGTTTTAGGTCTTAAAAGAGAATCTAGTGGAAGTTGTTGTACCGGATCTTTTTGCACTACCGCATTATTAGATTGGATGGTTGTCGGATCAACACCGCCAAACCATCTATTCTTACTACAGGTATCCGTTAATTGATCTAATGTTCGGCTAGCATCCAAATAGTATTGTCGATATAAATCCGCAGGAACGGGGGCTACATTACCATCAGAAAAACTCTTATCTACTTTATAATTTGCTGCAAGAATATTAATTTTATTACCTGATTTATTTTCAGCCGCTAAAACCGTTAAGCCGGTTGAAAAATCCTTTTGACCACTTAATATATAAGGTGTTTTTAATATTTTAGCAAAAAGACCAAAAGATTGAGCTGAATAGGTACAGAAATTTCTGACGCTTGGGTTTTTAGGATTAGGTTGATCATTAAACAAACCAAAAGATAAACCATCCCCACGATAATAATGAGCCAGGTCAACTTTGGTATATTGCATATAAATCAATGAGGAGGCGATATATGCTGCGTTTTTAGGACTCTGCACTTTGGTAAATGTATTTCTCGACCCAAAAGGACTAGAGTTCCACTCAGTACAAATACTCTCTGTCTTAGTAAAGCCATAAGTATGCAAACTTTTCTGAATCGTATTACCCATATCAATAATGTTTTGTGGATCTCCAGTATCAACGTATCCATGCCAGGAAAAGAAATCTAACGGTACATTATTATCCCGACAATATCGGAAAAATCCATCAATATAATATCCTCCTGCATGATTACTAAACGAAATACCTGCACCACCAACTTTAGCATCAGGATCAACCGCCTTAATTACTCTCACTATTTTTTCATATAATTGATAATACTTTTGTGGATCATCCGTATTCCAGAAAAACAGCAAATCAGGCTCATTCCAAATCTCCCAATAGCTTATTTTTCTCGGCAACCCAATGCCGGCATAGTTTACACCATAACGATTCACCAAAGCTTTAACTAATGCTGCATAAATATCAAAATCCTCTGGTATTTCATAACCGCCATCAAGTGAACGACCAATACGAAACAGAAGTTGTCGCTGAATATTATCTGGGTTCAGATCTGCTTGATTATTCAGAACATCACGCAGATAAGCATCCGTCATTTCATAATTGGCATCTTTTAATGCAAGATTCACATCATGATTTCTCATTCCGATAGCCGCATTAGGAAAAATACTTCTGACATTTGCAATATCAGCAACAAGCTTTTTAGCCGCGGGTTTCTTCTCCTCCGGCACATTGATAATCATTTGATCTTGATTATTTTTCCTATCCACCTGGAAATAATTATCCATATCCCCAATACCAAAGCCGTCATGCAGCCGGACATGTGTCACTCCCATCTGATTAAATTGATTATCTAAATCAGGGAAACCTGGCGCTATCGATTTAGGAAGACCATTGACGCCATTAACCGCTTTAAGACGTGAGTTATACCCTGCTGATAAATCTCGATGATTTTTATTAAATGAAAAAACTTTAGTCATAATACCCTCTATATTAATTAAGATATTGTGTCCCTATAAACAAAAATAATATCAAAGAATAAATACATTTATCTGATAACTCAATAACAATAAATGAATGGAAGACCTAAATAATAGTTAAATATCACTTTCAACTACACCTTAAAACTCTCAGCTATTACTTTGAATTTATTGAATTAAACAAACAATGACATTAACACAATTATTTACAAAAATAAAATTGACTCTGTGACTTATTTAACCGAAAAATCATTAAAAGAGAAAAAGATATATTAATCAACCAAGAGTGATGATAATAACAATGATAAAATAGCACACAATAAAACCATACAGAAAGTAGATTATATTTAAAAATATCGTACAAAAGATCATTGACCCATATTAAAAACATATTTCCAACTTTAACAAGTCACCATAAAATATAAAAACAATATAATTCAATTAATTACTATCAAAATGGCTCTTTTCAGAGCCTATCAGATTAAAATAATTCTATTTTTCATTGATTAATTGATCGGGGGAGATAATTTACTATAATATTTCTATTGCATATAAAGTCAATTATCATCTAGCTCTAATGAATATAATGTTACCGTTGCAGGCTTCGCTCCCTTATCCACTAGCGTTAATTTATTATTAGCTATAGACACATTAATCTGGTTAGTCACTTCCGGTGGTGTCATTTTTGCTAGCGATCCACCTTCTTGAATACGGAATGCTTTGACTTTAAATTTTTTATAACCTATATGATTAATTACCACGGTAACACCTTGGTCGCTATCAGCATAATCACGATTTTTAGCTCTCAACATATTATTATCCGGAAATGGCTTAACAGGTTCATGTTGTACTACCGCGTTATCAACGTGAACGGTTGTCGGATCAACGCCACCAAACCATTTATTCTTACTCCAAGTATCCGTTAATTGATTCAGTGTTCGGCTGGTATCCAAATAGTATTGTTGATATAAATAATCAGGGGCTGCATTACCATCGGCAAGACTCTTATCGACTTTATAATTTGCGGCAAGGATATTTATTTTATTTCCTTCGGTATTCTCGGCTGCCAAAACAGTTAAGCCTGTAGAAAAATCCTTATTACCACGTAAAATACAAGGTGTTTCGAACATTTTGCCAAACAGGTAAAAAGATTGAGCTGAATAGGTACAGAAGTTTTTAACACTTGGATTTTTAGGATTGGGCTGGTTGTTAAACAAACCAAAAGATGAGCCATCTCCTCGATAATAATAAGCTCTATCGACTTTTATATATTGCATATAAATAAACGTGGAAGCGATATATGCCGCATTTTTAATACCTTGCACTTTTGTATATGTATTTTTTGTCCCAATAGGACAAGAATTCCATTCAGTACAAAAACTTTCTGTACCGGTAAAACCATAAGTATGCAAACCTTTTTGAACCTTATTCCCCACATCAATAATGTTTTGTGGGTCTCCAGTTTCAACGTACCCATGCCAGGAAAAGAAATCTAATGGTACGTTATTATCTCTGCAATACCGTAAAAAACCATCAAGATAATCTTCTTGTGCTCTATCAACAAACCCAATACCAGCACCACCGACTTTAGCATCAGGGTCAACAGCTTTAATTATTCTTGCAATTTTGGCATATAATTCATAATATTTTTCAGGATCATTACTATTCCAGAAAAAAATTAAATCAGGTTCATTCCAAACCTGCCAATAGGTTATTTTCCTTGGCAAACCGATTCTGGCATAGTTTAATGCGTAGCGATTCACCAACGTGCTGACTAATATTGCATAAATATCAAAATCTTCTGGCATTTCATAACCACCGTCACCGGTACGTCCAATACGAAACATGATTTGTCGATGAATATTATCCGGGTTTAGCTCAGCTTGATTGTTCATAATATCGCGCAGATAAGCATCAGTCATTTTATAATTAGCCTCCTTTAATGCAAGACTAATATCATTATTTCTCATCCCGGCAGCCGCATTGGGAAAAAGGCTTCTGATATTTGCAATATCAGTAAGCAATTTTTTAGCCGCAGGTTTATTTTCTTCTGGGACATTGACAATAATTTGATTGCGATCATTGACTCTATCCACTTGGAAATAATTATCCATATCCCCAATACCAAAACCATCATGAAGCCGAATATGGGTAATTCCCATCTGATTAAATTGATCATCTAAATCAGGGAAGCCAGGGACCAAAGATTTAGGAACACCATTGACACCATTAACCTCTTTAAGCAATGAGTGGTGCCCTGCCAATAAATCTCGACGATTTTTATTGAATGAAAAAATTTTAGTCATAATAAACCTCTATATTCATTAATAATGATATTGCTATAAACAAAGTGATATAAAAGAATAAGTATATCTTTCTGACAACTCAACAATAATAAATGAACCGAATGGTTAGAGAATAGTTAAATATTATTTTTAGCTGTACTTTAAAATTACCGCCTATTAATTTTAATTTATTACATCAATTAACAATCACATAGATATAATTATTTCTGACAATAATCGATTCTGTGGTTTATTTAACAAAATAATCACCAAATAACCTATACTTCAATAAGAAGTTGATATTAATAACAACAGTAAAAAACACCCAATAAAATCATATAGTGAGTGAGTTATATTAAATAATATCGCATAAAATCATTAATATATAATCAGGAGAATTCGACTAAATAATCTCAACAAACCTCTTTTTCAATAACGACATAAATACGGTTAATTTTGCTAGCGGGCGAGCAAGCGCCCGCAGTAAATAATATTTGCCATCTCTATTTTCTCTTTGTTCCACTCAATGCCGTCCGGGACCAATATTGTTACCACCACGGTT
Organism: Photorhabdus sp. HUG-39; assembly: GCF_963878365.1. Lineage (NCBI taxonomy): Bacteria > Pseudomonadati > Pseudomonadota > Gammaproteobacteria > Enterobacterales > Morganellaceae > Photorhabdus > Photorhabdus sp. HUG-39. The sequence continues at coordinate 43,310 of NZ_CAWNWY010000016.1, forward strand.
TTATTGCACCAATAATCCCAATGTATGTGGTAATACAGTTCCCTCTCCCAATAGAGTTGATACAATAACTTCTCATTTAATCAGTAAAGAATAAAAATTCTTAGTCACATAACCGCCCGTTTCCAACTTTTTACAAACATATTTAAACAAAGCTTTCTGTGTTATTTTTCTTTTTAGGATTATAAAGTATTTTTCAGAAAAAATGTTCAATAATATAGGGTTTAATCCGGTCGATAATAGATAATTGTCCGAATTGTTCTAATTTTATAGGGTAAAATAAATAAAAATCACAACGCTACTTCTCCATATCAATATAAATCGCAATATTAATATGATAACTGATAACTGATAACTGATAACTGATAACTGATAACTGATAACTGATAACTGATAACAAAAGATTACCAAACAATAATCTAATAACCTCCAAAATTAGCTCAATGCAGATTTGCATTTTTCGCAAATCACTTATACATAAAATACATATTCAAAAAATAAAAAAAAGAATAGATTATAGAGAGTTACGTATAGTGAGGAAGTGATTATGAAAGAGCAAAATGTTTTATTAACCGGAGCAACAGGCTTTATCGGTGCATACATGCTTGACGAATTAATAAAAACAAGATCATACGGTAAGATCTTTGTCATAATTCGCAAGGTTGATAGCCTCAATCCAATCAGAAGGATTGAGGATGCATACAAAAAATTCTCGATAGAATATAAATACAACCTAAGAGATTCATCAAAGGTAGAAATAATAGAAGGAGACATTACAAAACCCAATCTTGGCCTTGCTCCTGAAATATGGATATATTTATCAAATGAAATTGATATTATCCATCATATCGCAGCGAGAGTGAACCATATCAAGCCTTATGACACTCTTAAAAGCGCTAATGTTGATAGTGTTAGAGACATCGTGGAACTATCTAAAATAGGGAAAAATAAAATAGTAAATTTTGTTTCCACCCTAGGATCAGCAGTAGCTCTGGATAGTAACGGAGAATATGTTGAGAACTTTCCTGATAGCAAACCACTATTTTCAGATATGGGATATCTTTTATCTAAATGGGAAGCTGAAAAGATTTTAAGAGAGCATCATAACAGTGGTGGTAAAACAAATATTTTTCGTCTAGGCTACGTTTCAGGTCACAGTAAAACAGGGATTTCACTATATAAAGATAATCAGTTCATGCTTTTTATTAAAAGTTGTATCCAAATGGGATATGCCCCGATTCTGAATCGTACTATTAATCTTACACCAATAGATAAAACAGTTGAATTCATGAACCTACCAATATTTTCTAAGGAGGGAGGACATGTCTTCAATCTATTTAACTATAAGGAATTAATCCACTGGAGCGAAATCATAAATTGGTTAAAGAGCTACGGTTATAGGATCGAGTTTTTAGAATTCTATGAATGGCAGAAAAAATTACTGCAAGATGGTGAAAATAGCCCACTATACAGGCTTTTTTCTCTTTACGGTGTTCCTGAAGCTCACGAAAAGATCTTGCGTTTTGGTCGTGAAATTAAGAAATTTCACTATGAACAGACAGATAAAATTTGCAGAAAAGAAACTATTAACTTCCCAATGGTTAAATACGACCTGCTAAAAACTTATATTGATTATCTTATTGAACAGGAATTTATTCCATCACCAATAATTGAAAACCATGTAGCCAAATGCTTAGTTAGCTAATCAATAAACCACCTTTCTATAGCTATAGTCGTAAAGCTATATAAATTGAAGAAAATAATTATGATAGAAGCTTATATATGTGATGCAGTAAGAACCCCATTTGGAAAATATGATGGATCATTATCTCAGGTCCGTGCCGATGATCTAGCAGCACTAACTATTCAAGGGCTTTTGACAAGACATCCCCAATTAGAAAGTATATACATTAATGACGTAATTCTTGGATGTGCAAATCAATCTGGAGAAGATAATCGCAATGTCGCACGAATGGCATTACTGCTGGCTGGCTTGTCTGAACAAGTACCTGGTACAACCATCAACAGACTCTGTGGATCTGGGCTTGACGCTGTTGCTATGGCGGCAAGAACCATCAAATCAGGTGAAGCAGATTTAATAATTGCAGGGGGAGTAGAAAGCATGACAAGAGCTCCCTATGTCATGGGGAAAGCACATAAAAGCTTTGCCAGAAATATGGAAATTGAAGACACAACGATGGGATGGAGGTTTATCAACCCTCGAATGAAAGCAATATATGGTGTCCACACAATGCCTGAAACCGCAGAAAATCTTGCTGAACGTTACTCTATTTCAAGACAGGAGCAGGATAAATTTGCTTTACAAAGTCAACTACGAACATCACTCGCACAGGAGAATGGATTTTTCAAGGATGAGATTATCCCCGTTATTCTTCCAGGAAAAGCCAGTGATACAATGATCTTTTCCAAAGACGAACATCCAAGGCAAACATCATTAGAGGCACTAACCACATTACGGCCAATCGTGAAAAAAGAGGGAACAATTACTGCTGGAAACTCCTCTGGAATTAATGATGGTGCCAGTGCCCTATTGATTGCCAGCAAAATAGCATGTGATAAATATCAGCTAAAACCTCTAGCAAAAATTCTTGTTACAGCAACAGCAGGAGTTCACCCTGAAATTATGGGAATAGGACCAGTTCCCGCAGTCAAAAAAGCCTTAGCTATGTCCAAAGCAAAAATTGAAGATATGGATATTATCGAAATCAATGAAGCATTTGCTGCACAAGCCCTAGCCGTAATGAAAGAATTTAATATTCGATGGGATGCTCCTCATGTTAACTGTAATGGAGGAGCTATTTCTCTAGGCCACCCACTAGGGGCATCTGGGGGGAGAATTTTGGCAAATGCGGTCTATCAACTACATCGGCAACAAGGAAAATTGGCTTTATGTACCATGTGCATTGGTGTTGGGCAAGGCATCGCAATGATCATTGAAAGGGTTTAATTATCTTTCTGCCAAGATTAGATCGTCTTGGCAAGCCTCTTTTGCAATAACGACATAAATACGGTTAATTTTGCTGGCGGGTGAGCAAGCGCCCGCAGTAAATAAATATCTTCTTTACGTCCATCTGGATCATCAAATAGAGGAATAAGTTTTTCAGAACGAATATCTGCTGATACCGCCCAATTAGGCAGAAGCGCTATTCCAAATCCACTCACTGCGGCCATTCTCAATGTTTCAAAGTCATCACTGCGAAAGATCCTGTTATCATCGTTGAAGTTAATAACACTGCGATAGCGTGACCAGCAAATACCTGCGGGGTCATGATGTTTATCAAGCAAATAGTGCTCACCCAGTTCAGTAAGTATTGTCGGTGTTCCATGCCTTTGAATATAGCCTGGGCTGGCACAAATAATCCAAGTTTGTGTGGCGATACGTTTGGAATAAAGTGTGCTGTCCTTTAACTCACCAATACGAATAACTATATCGAGACGATCCCTGACCGGATCAGTCAAACGTTCTGTTTGATCAAGTTCAACCCGAATTTTAGGATATCGAGTGAATAGTTCTGCTAGCATCGGAATAATATGTTGACGCCCAAACGTTGGCAGGCAAGCTACACGTAATGCCCCTTGCGGTTCGCCATTCAACGCCGCTAACTCAGCCTGAACATCAACAAGATCATTGATAATACCTTGCGCCCTTGAAAACAAAATCTCCCCTGCGTCAGTCAGCGATAAACCGCGGGTAGAGCGAAAGAATAGTTTTGTCTCTAACACCTGTTCAAGGTTGTCTATCTGACGTGTGATAGAGGATGCAGCCATACCTTGCAAACGAGCAACGGCAGAAAAACTCTGTGAGCGGACAACATGAATGAATGTTGTTAGCATATCGGTACGTAATAAATCTTTCATCGCAATTTTTACCTATACATTTCATATATTATAAATAATACGCAACATCTGGTAGCGCTATCATTTTTGCATTCTATGCAAAACAATTTCGTTCGCTCTCTTTATTCCCACGCTCTCAAGATAATGCCAAAATCATTTCATCATAATTCCGGCCAAATGCTGAGAGTTCCCATGTCAAATACAGCAATAAAACCAAATCCTATTTCTTCCGTTTCTCTTATCTTATTATCCGCTGCTTGTGGTTTTGCTGTAGCGAATATTTATTATAATCAACCATTACTGCCAATAATTGGGACAAGTTTTAACGTTAATGGTTCAATATCCGGCTGGATCGCGACACTAACGCAGATTGGCTATGCGGCGGGGCTTCTCTTTTTTGGGCCACTTGGAGATACGCTAAGCCGTCGCAAACTGATTTTCTGCCTCTTAATCGGCAATATAATCAGCCTTATCTTATGTGCCACAGCACCAAATTTTACATATCTTCTGGCAAGTAGCCTGATTGTGGGGCTAACTTCTATTTCAGCACAAATCATTATTCCCGCCGTATCCGGCTGGGTAATACCAGAAAAGCGTGGCCGAGCGGTAGGAAGTCTGATGAGTGGCCTTTTTGCCGGAGCACTGCTTGCCAGGGCATTGAGTGGTGCAGTCGGAGAGCATTTCGGCTGGCGTGAAATGTTTATATTGGCCGCTTTAATCGATATATGCCTATTTTTTCTGGTCTGGTTTGTGTTGCCAGAAATAGAAACACCACACACGATGACTTACGGCCAACTTCTTATTTCACTCGGTAAATTAGTAAAACAACAACCCCTTTTGCGTGAGGCCGCATTATCCGGTTTTCTCCTGTTCGCCGCTTTTAATACGCTATGGGGCTCGCTGGCCTTATTACTTTCCCAACCACCTTACGGATGGGGGAGTGATATTACAGGTCTTTTTGGTTTGACGGGCATTGTAGGAATGCTAGCTTCACCCATAATAGGTTCGTTGACAGATCGCTTCGGTGGAAAGGCCATTGTTGCCGCAGGCGCTTTATTAGTAACACTAGCCTTGTGCCTAATTAGCGGCACGAGCCACAGTATTCTATTTTTATTCGTTGGTATTATTCTGTTAGATCTTGGCAGCAGAGCGGGTTTAGTGGCAAATCAAATACGGTTATATACATTATTACCTGATGCCCGTAGTCGGCTTAATACCATATTTATGACCTGCTATTTCGCCGGTGGCGCAATAGGTTCCTCTTTGGGAGCTGTCGCAGCATGGCATTTTTCTTGGTATGGCGTCGCTTTCAGCGGCGGAGGATGCGCATTATTAGCCGCGCTGTGGGTTCTGTTTAATCCAAAGAGCCACAAGCAAATATGATTTTACACACTGTGCCCAAGCTATCTTTTGCGATAGATTGCCACCAGCCAGAAGATAACTGGTATCACGGTATTAACCAGTAGAAACACCCCCTACCGAAATAGCCATAGCCTTAAAGAGGCTTGAGGAGTTGAATGATGAGCATTAAAGGTGTCCCATATTCCGACGTTAAAGCTGAACTGCTTGCTGATCCAGAAGTTCACACCCTTTATATGGCTGAGAAAAAAGAAGAGGAGTTGAAGGAGCTTCTTCTTAACATGCGTAATCAGGCAGGATTAAACAGCACCCAGGTTGCCGAACGAATGGGGATCACTCAACCGCGCTTTCCAGCGCGGTTCTTCAATGGAAGAATCAGTGACAATTAATCTGATGAAACCGCTTCCATCCCTACCAAGCCCACTTTCAGATAGCCCGATTTACGCAAAGAATCCATCACACTCATTAGTGTTTCATAATCCACGGTTTTATCAGCCTGAAAGAAAATGGTTGTCTCTTTATTGGATTGGGTCGTCTGATCCAATACCGTCGCCAAAGTATCATAATCGACCTGTTGATCTCCGACATAAAGCTGGCGATCAGCTTTAACCGTCAAGAATACCGGTTTTTCTGGACGCGGCTGCGGTTTTGCCGATGAAGCAGGTAAATCCACTTTAATATCAACGGTTGCCAGTGGTGCTGCTACCATGAAGATAATCAACAACACCAACATCACGTCAATAAATGGTGTGACGTTGATTTCATGCAATTCGCCACTATCATCCAGATCTTCATTAAGACGTATTGCCATAAATCACCTTGTCTTGCTATTTGCTAAATCCAGATCACGGCCAAGCAGTAATATTGACTGTGCCGCCATGTCACCAACCCGACCCCGGTAAGCAACGATCACACGGGCGAAGATGTTATAAATCACAACGGCAGGGATCGCTGCGACCAAACCAAGTGCTGTCGCTAACAAGGCCTCCGCAATACCCGGCGCCACAACCGCGAGGTTAGTTGTCTGTGAGTGGGCAATACCAATAAAGCTATTCATGATGCCCCACACCGTACCAAACAGACCAACGAAAGGAGAAATCGCCCCAATGGTTGCCAGATAGCCATTACCACGCCCCATATGACGGCTGATAGCCGCAACGGAACGTTCCAAACGGAAAGCGGCACGCTCTTTCGTGCTATTCAAATCAGTGCTCTCAGAAGATAATTGACGTTCTGCCTGTACTTCACTCAGCAACAAGCGGCTGATACTGTGTTTGCTGAAACCTTCGGCAATTTCCGTAGCCTGATCAAGGCTATTCACGTCCGTTAAAGCGAATTGCTCTTTACGTAAACGACGGCCAGCCGCTATCAGTTCAGTACCTTTTGAGAAGAACAGAGCCCAAGTAATAACAGAAGCAATCACCAAGCCAATCATCACAGTCTTAACCACAACATCAGCGTTCTGATACATCCCCCAAATAGACAGATCAGTAGCAAAGCCACTGGAAAGGCTGGCTTCATCAGCAGGAACTTTAGGTGCAATCTCATCCGTTGCAACCGGCGTCACTTGGGTGCCTTCCGTCGCAGATGCCGTTTGCAGCGCAATCTGATTTGCAGGTGGTGCAGTTGCATCCGTCACCGCCGGGGGGGATGCCGGAATAGCCCCTGCAATCTGTACGGTTTTCGCCGTGTTATTGGTCTCTGTTGCAGATGCTGGTGCTGTATCAGCCAATGCCGAACCTGCCAGCCCGAGCGCTAATATTATTGAAGCAGTCAAATTTCGCATCAGTTGGCCTTTACTCCCTTTGCTATAAACCTTGTTATTTAGCAGTGAATTACTTTTCGTCATCTCACTAACCTTATTTATACTGAGTCTTTGCTCATCTTCACCAGATTGAATGAACATGCAGGCTGATAATATCAAACCTTAAGTGATTTGATAGTAATTATCATTATTGTTTAATAAAAAAGTATTACCCCTTCACAAAATAAAGTTAAACACCCCCTACTCACAGGTAATGAGATGAATTTTCGTCAAGTTGTTCTAATCCCTTTGTACAAAAAGGTCTAAATCTTTTAACGTGTTAACTCTATTTTTTTACACCATTTCAAAAATTGAAGTGTTCTAAGGTAGCAACGGATCATGGCAGAAAAAAAACTGGAAACTTCACTGGTCAATGCTGGTAGAAGCCAAAAATTTACTCAAGGCGCAGTCAATCCCATCATTCAACGAACATCATCGGTGATCTTCGATTCTGTCGCCGCCAAAAGACATGCGACGCAAAACCGGGACAAGAGCGAACTGTTTTATGGCCGCCGTGGGACACAGACTCATTTCTCTTTTCAAACAGCAATGGCTGAACTGGAAGGTGGCGCCGGCTGTATGCTTTACCCTTCTGGTGCTGCCGCGATTAGTCATACCATTCTCGCTTTTGCCGCCGCCGGTGATCATATTCTATTAACCGGTTCAGCTTATGACCCGACGCAAAGTTTCTGTGACAAAATATTGTCACGGATGAATATTACCACCGATTATTTCGATCCCATGATTGGCGAAGAAATTGCTGATCTGATTAAGCCCAATACCAAAGTGGTGTTTCTTGAATCTCCAGGCTCCATCACGATGGAAGTACAGGATATTCCCGCTATTATCCGTGCGGTACGGCGCGTCAATCCAGATATTGTCATCATGCTCGATAATACTTGGGCAGCAGGTGTGCTGTTTAAAGCGCTAGAATTCGGCATCGATATTTCGATTCAATCAGGCACCAAATATATTATTGGTCATTCAGACGCAATGTTAGGTATTGCTGTGGCTAATGAACGCTGTTGTGTACAACTGCGAGAGAGTTCCTATTTGATGGGACAAATGGCAGATGCCGATACAGTTTATATGGCCAGTCGTGGATTACGGACTTTAGCTATTCGCCTGAAACAGCATGAAAAAAGCAGTATTGAAATCGCACGCTGGCTGCAACAGCGAACCGAAGTCGCCGCAGTCTATCATCCGGCTCTGCCTTCCTGCCCCGGCCACAAGAATTTCATCCGTGATTTCAGTGGCAGTAATGGCTTGTTCTCTTTTCAATTGAAAGAGAAATTAACCCCACAGCAATTTACGGATTACCTGGATAATTTTCACCATTTTAAAATGGCATTCTCATGGGGCGGTTTTGAATCCCTGATCCTAGGTTATCAACCAGAAGAGATAAAAATGATGCGCCAGTACGGTGCGCCACAAAGAACGGGCACCCTGTTCCGCCTGCATGTCGGGCTGGAAAATGTTCAAGATTTGATTGATGATCTCACAGAGGGATTTAGTCGAATTTCGGTTGATTAATTTTATTGTTATTCAATGTAATAAACTGAAAAACTTAACGCTTGGAAGTCAACATGAAACAATAATATAGATATTGCCAGTACAATGCATTTGCATTACACTTCGTTGAACAGATTCTCAAATCAGCATAACGAGGTAGAAATATGCACGCATTACCAAGTGTTGAGTTCGAGGTTGGTGCAGAATCCAAACTTACCCGTCGCAGCCAGACAACCATCCCAACATCTGTTCGTAAAGCGCTTAAGCTAAAACCAGGTCATGACAGTATCGCATATAAGATTTTATCTTCCGGTGATGTACTTATCAGTCGTAAAAATAGTGAAGAAGAAAAAGATCTTGTCATGGAATCATTTCTGAACTTTCTGGCAAAAGACATTCAGAAATATCCTGAACAAGTACAACAATTAGATGAACAACTCATTAACCGGGCGAAGTCACTTATCGCTGGAATAGACATAGATCTGAACAACCCATTATCTGCTGACGATGAGTAAAGAACTATGTATGATCGAGTGTGTGTAATAAACGGATGGGCTCTTTTTGCTCATCCATGCTTTATAGAACAATTAAAACAAGCAATAGATAAGGTAGTACAACTTCAGCAAAAATATCCAAATGACTACTTGAAAAAAAATGATACAAAACGCCTGGCTGCAATCATAAAACTCGTTACTGAAATTATTCCCAATGACCCAGCTAATATAGCCTTTCGTTTAGGTGACACATTGGGTGGAAAAAGAAAACACTGGTTCAGAGCAAAATTTTTCCAACAATATCGCCTTTTTTTCCGTTTCCACGCCGAAAGTAAAATTATTATCTTTGGCTGGGTAAATGACGAGAGAACAAAAAGAGCATATGGTGATAAGCATGACGCTTACAAAGTATTTGGTGAAATGCTTAACGTTGGACATCCACCGGACGATTGGAATTCTCTTTTAAAAGAGTCTATTGATTCACCACATTTAACTGAATTTATTAATGATGAGGATATTCTGGATGTGGTTCGTGAGCGTACCAAAAATCCAGCAAAGCAGATCAGAATTAATCTAGATGAAATTTAACATCGATTTTGATGAGCGAGCCTTAAAATGTACTTTGAAAAGGTTGCGATGAATCGCTCCTTTTCTATTTTTTTAACTTTTATTTGATGGTTATGTGCCCCAATTGATTCATTAGTATCAGCCATTAATTTTCCCTTATAAGGGATAAAGCCAAGCCATGCCAAAGCTTTTACTGTAAACTGACTTTATATATACAGATGAAATAAATTTATTTTATATACCCTATGGATTTCAAGATGCATCGCGACGGCAAGGGAGCGAATCCCTGGGAGCATAGATCACGATGTGACCAGAGTGAGTGAGTGCAGCCAACAAAGAGGCAACTTGAAAGATAACGGGTATAACAGTTACAGGATAAGCAATGGAAGTACTAAACGAAATCATGCAGGCATTATGGCAGCATGACTTTTCTAAACTTGCCAACCCCGATGTTCTCTGGATTATTTATGGCATTCTATTCGTGACACTGGTTCTGGAAAATGGCTTATTACCTGCCGCTTTTCTGCCTGGTGATACTCTGTTAATCCTTACCGGTGCATTAGTTGCCAAGGGAGTCATGAGTTTTATCCCAACCGTTTTTATATTAACAGCGGCGGCAAGTATCGGTTGCTGGCTCGGCTATCTTCAAGGGTTATGGCTTGGTGATACCAAACGGGTTAAAGATTGGCTGGCACAACTTCCTATTCAGTATCGCCAACGAGCTAACGAGCTGTTTTTCAAACATGGTTTGGCCGCGTTACTGATTGGCCGTTTTTTGGCTTTTGTCCGCACTCTGTTACCAACATTGGCTGGTATATCCGGTCTTAACAGTAAACGCTTTCAAGTTTTTAACTGGTTGAGTGGCTTGCTATGGGTTGTCATCGTGGTCGGTTTTGGTTATCTCCTCAATCAGATCCCGTTTATTAAAAATCACCAAGATTTGGTGATGAATATTTTGATAATTTTACCCATAGTGCTGTTGTTAAGTGGTTTAAGCGCCTCTCTGTTAATGTACTGGCGCCACAAGAAAATATCGGCGATAAAACGTAAATAAAAGTCATCATGGTTTACAAACAGCAGCAGGGTTTTTATCCTTAACTTAATGTACCAATATTATATATACCCTATGGATTTCAAGATGCATCGCGACGGCAAGGGAGCGAATCCCCGGGAGCATAGGTAACTATGTGACCGGGGTGAGGGAGCGCAGCCAACAAAGAGGCAACTTGAAAGATAACGGGTATAGGCTAAGGGCTCAGCACTAAGTGATATTGTTGGTATCGATGCGCCACCAAACCGGTTAATTCATGTGTTTGGCCATGGACTGATCACAATACATGGCTTAGATCACGCCAATTGTATTACTTCCTTCAATTACGCTTAATATCAACTTAATATCAATCGCCATAATTTTAACTGATATTTTAAGTCTATCTTTTTATAGGAGTTAGTAATGGATAATCAACCTATTATCAGACTTGCTGATGGGAATCACATGCCACAATTGGGGCTTGGATCATGGGCCGCCGATGACCAGCAGATAGCAGAAACAATCCATGCTGCACTGGATATCGGTTATCGGGCAATTGATACCGCCGCTATCTACAACAATGAGAAAGGCGTAGGCAACGCGTTACAAGAAACAGATATCCCCCGTGAAGATATCTTTGTTACAACTAAATTGTGGAATGACAAACACCTTGATGCCCGTGCTGCCTTGGCAGAAAGTCTGGAAAAGTTGCAACTGGATTATGTTGACCTTTACCTCATTCACTGGCCTGCACCACCGCAAGATCAATACGTCGGTGCCTGGCAACAATTGATTGAATTACAGAAAGAGGGGCTTATTCGCAGTATCGGTGTTTCTAACTTCCAACCTGAACATATCCAGCGACTGATAAATGAAACCGGCGTTCATCCCGTCATTAATCAGATTGAGTTGCACCCGCTGTTACAACAACGTCAGCTTCATGCCTGGCATGCCACACATAATATCGTTACCGAATCCTGGAGCCCGCTGGCACAAGGTGGTGAAAACGTATTTGATAATCAACTGGTTCAACATCTGTCACAAAAGTATGGCAAAACACCCGCGCAGGTTGTTATCCGCTGGCACATTGATAACGGCATGATTGTGATCCCAAAATCAACCACGTTATCGAGAATTAAAGAGAACTTTGATGTGTTCGACTTCAAACTAGAAAAAGAAGATTTGACCGCGATGACTACGCTAGATATAGGTAAACGTCTGGGACCAACCCCTGAAATATTCGTTGATTTCAGTGAATTCATTCAGCTTCTTGAGCAAAATAATGCTAATAATCAGTGCTGAAAAACGGCTGATAAAATTGATAGGGTGATAGTGGGCAAAACAGAATTAAAACGTGCGCGGCATCAATGCCGCGCCCCAATTTTGCTGAGCTATTTTCATGGTTCTACCGATTATCACTCATCTGGTTTTTTCCATTATTGATTGGCCGGTATAGTCACTAACTGCCCAACAGAGCCGTGATCGGCCATTTCCAGAATCTGACTGTAATAGAGGAATGGGAAGTGTTCATAAGAGGGCTGGTTCATATAAACCAGCAACTCCACCCGCCCATCAACCCAAACTGTATCCTTCCAACCATAATCTTGCGGTTGAGGGGCCTCACCGTTGTGATTAATCACCTTAAACTGCACACCTTCAATATGGAATGGTTGTGGAGCAGAGGCATTTACGATCCAACGCTCCCACGTTCCTTGCTGGCTAGTAATATCCACCCGATTCATATCCCATAACGCACCGTTTATTCCAGGCGTATTATCATCAAGATAAATTTCCCGGTTACGGATTGCATTGGAAACTGGTGTAACATCATCAACCAGACGAGATGGGAGATTATCTGTCACCAGAGATAATAAACCGGTTGCTTTAATGGTCAGAACAGTGCTGGAAATCAACACGGTAGAGGATTCAAACAACCCACGTAACTTATCAAGTACCCCGGCTGATTCACCTGCGGTAACAACAACTTCATCCTCTTTGGACATATCAATTAATACCTCACGCCGTTCTCCTGGCGCAAGGGAGAGTTGCTGAACGGCTATCGGAGCAGGTAACAGCCCCAAATCAGTGCCTATCATATAGAAAGGACGGCCATCACCAATCTGTAACTGATATCGGCGGGCATTGGATGCATTGAGTAAACGTAAACGGATCCAGCCACGAGATACCTCAATAAAAGGATTCTGTACGCCATTAACTAACAGAGTATTACCGATAAATCCACTATCAGAGGCCGGCTGATACTCAGGAACTCCAAAGTTATCCAACCGTTTATCTTGAAGAATAACCGGGAAATCATTAACACCATAGTGTTTCGGCAACGGCAAATGGCGGCTGATTTCATCTTCTACCAACCACATACCAGCCAAACCTTTATAAACATGTGGTGCCATCCGATTAGGTGTATTGGCATGATACCAGCAAGTTGCCGCCTGCTGACGAATAGGCAACACTGGCGACCAGCCAGACCCCGGAGAAATCTGACGGGCAACCCCACCGGTCAACGTACCCGGTAATTGTAATCCGCTGACAGTCATCGAAACCGGCTCCGCTAACCGATTACTGTATATCAGTTTGACATCATCGTTTTTATGAACCCGTACAGTCGGACCAAGGTATTGACCATTAATTCCCCATACACTGGTTTTATATTGTCCATCAAAAGTCCAATGCGCTTTTTGTAAAGTCAGAAATAACGGCTGCCCACCACGGGATTCCAATAAAGGAGGAACCGGCAAAGCAGTCTGCTGATTTTTGCTGGCTCGAACCAATAGAGGAGCGGCTCCGATACACATCGCCAAGCCTGATACCTGAATAAATTGGCGCCGACTAAATGACATATTTTCTCCGCGACAAACCTAATTAAATTCCGGGTCTATATGTCTCAAAAATAGTTGAGACACTGCAATCATTCACCCCGGAAGCGAATAACTCATTATTGAAGTTATTAAAGCTTATTATCCTTTTGATTGCGCTTAACAAAAACATTATTTATCAAGCGCTCATCATAACGCGAATATGGAGGGAATTAAACTATCTGAATGCATTACACGAATCTCTCTCGGTCAGCGTCAGTACATGTCATTTCAAACTAATAATAAATTGTGGTCATAGACAACGAACAAAAATCCTCACATATACTAAATATGTGAGGATTAAAGTACGCTTAAAAGCTATCGCCTTTGTCAGGCCCGCATTTTATTATAGAGTGGCCTCAAATAACCGATTATGAGTACTTACCCTATTTCTCCATTGCAGCCAATTCTTCATCCAATGCATCTATTTTAGCTTTCATCACCTTATGACAATATTCTGCCAACTCACGCACCTGCTCTTTGGTATAGCCAGAAGTATCAATGGGAGGCAACATTTCAACAATGACGGAACCATTATTCCAACGATTCAGCTTAATACGTCCATTAGTGATGGAAGAAACGCAGACCGGGACAATCGGCACTCCCGCAGAGATCGCAGCATGAAAAGCGCCAGTTTTAAACGGCAATAAACCACGACCACGACTACGTGTCCCTTCCGGAAACATCCAAACAGAAAGACGACGATTTTTAATCTGCTCCACAACTTGGGTAATCGTGCCATGTGCTTTGGCGCGGTTAGCACGATCAATCAGAATATTGCCAGCCAACCAATAAAGCTGACCAAAAAATGGGATCAGCACCAACGTTTTTTTACCGACTGTCACTGTGCCCGGCTGAACCGCATTGGACATAGTTATCATGTCATAGTTGTTTTGGTGGTTGCCAATGTAGATACTCGGACCATAATGCCTGGCTTCAGCAGGAATACGTTCAATAATTTTGACGCCAAATATTTTTGACAACCGACCAAACATATTACCAAACACCATAACATGGTCAGGGTGACGTGGTCTGAATAAACAGTAAATAGCGCCAGAGACACACACTACAATCGAAAACAGAATAACAATAATGCCGCGAATAATTGCTAACATAGCCGCCTCTTATAATCCCATTATTTAATTACGTTAGTAGCAGAAGGTGGGGTCTCAACCTGAACCCGTTCAATACGCTGCAACCCACGAGGCAGAGGTGTTCCCTTACGACCACGTTCTGCACGGAATTTCTGAAGATCTTCAGGACGCAGCGTCAATTTACGCTTTCCAAAGTAAAGTGTAATAGACGATTGTGGCGGTAGTATCAATAACCAACTCAACAGGTCATTTTCTGCGGCTGACTGAACAGAAATTATCTTATTCCCTTTCCCTTTAGAAAGTTGCGGCAAATCTGCAACCGGGAACATTAACATCCGGCCTGCGCTGGTAATTGCCAATAGCATATCATCCTGCGGGTTATTTATTTCCAGCGGCGTCATGACGCGAGCATTTTCCGGCAATGTAATCAGTGCCTTACCTGCTCGATTTTTAGCAACCAAATCACTAAAAGTACAGATAAAGCCATAACCAGCATCAGAGACCATCAGAAACTTCTGCTCATCCGGCGCCATCAGTACATGCTCTACCGTTGCCCCCGCGGGTAAAGTCAATTTACCCGTTAGTGGTTCCCCCTGCCCTCTGGCAGAAGGTAAATCCCGCGAATCAAGCGAGTAACTGCGACCTGTTGTATCAATAAAAACAACCGGCTGATTGCTCTTACCACGAGCCGCACCACGGAAACTATCACCTGCTTTGTAATTCAGCCCGGCCGGATCGATATCGTGGCCTTTCGCACTACGAACCCAACCCATCTCGGACAATACGATTGTCACCGGCTCAGAAGGTGTGATGTCATGCTCACTCATCGCTTTGGCTTCATCACGTTCTCTCATTGGAGAGCGACGCTCATCACCATAAGTGGCCGCATCAGCCATGATCTCTTTCTTCAACAGCGTATTCAGTTTGCGCTCAGAACCCAAAATCGCCTGTAACTTATCGCGCTCTTTTGCCAGCTCATTCTGTTCGCCACGGATTTTTACCTCTTCCAGTTTCGCTAAGTGGCGTAATTTCAGCTCAAGAATGGCTTCCGTTTGCGTCTCACTTAAACCAAAACGTGACATTAATACCGGTTTTGGCTCATCTTCACTACGGATAATGTGAATGACTTCATCAATATTGAGAAATGCGATCAGTAAGCCTTCCAGCACATGCAGGCGCTTAAGGACTTTTTCCAAACGATGGTTCAGACGCTTACGAACTGTTTCCCGGCGGAATACCAACCATTCAGAGAGGATCTCAACCAGCCCTTTCACGGTCGGACGATTATCCAATCCAATCATATTCAGGTTGACACGATAACTCTTTTCCAAATCTGTAGTGGCAAACAGATGATTCATCACCTGCTCCAAATCAACCCGGTTTGTACGAGGGACAATAACCAGACGAGTTGGATTTTCATGATCAGATTCATCTCGTAAGTCATCAACCATAGGCAGCTTTTTAGCCCGCATTTGGTTAGCGATCTGTTCCAACACTTTGGCACCAGAAACCTGATGCGGCAGCGCAGTGATTACGACATTGCCATCTTCTTTTGACCAAACAGCTCGCATCCGTACCGAACCACGGCCATTTTTATAAATCTTACGGATATCTTCGTGAGAAGTGATGATCTCCGCTTCAGTCGGATAATCAGGACCTTTAACGTGTTCCATCAGATCATCAAGGGAACTCTGCGGCTTATCCAGCAGCGTGATTAGTGCATTCGCCACTTCACGCGCGTTATGGGGCGGAATATCTGTCGCCATCCCCACCGCAATACCGGTGGTGCCATTCAACAAAATATTTGGCAAACGCGCCGGTAGCATTTTCGGTTCCTGCAACGTACCGTCAAAGTTTGGCACCCAATCAACTGTGCCGTGCCCTAACTCAGTCAACAGTAACTCGGCATATTTGGACAGGCGAGACTCGGTATAACGCATTGCGGCGAAAGATTTGGGATCATCCGGCGCGCCCCAGTTCCCTTGCCCATCCACTAAAGGATAGCGGTAAGAAAATGGCTGCGCCATTAACACCATAGCTTCATAACAGGCGCCATCACCATGTGGATGGTATTTACCCAGTACATCACCCACGGTACGAGCGGATTTCTTAAATTTGGCGGTATTGTTCAACCCCAGTTCTGACATGGCATAAACAATACGGCGCTGAACCGGTTTTAAACCGTCACCGATAAAAGGCAACGCCCTATCCATGATGACGTACATGGAGTAGTTCAGGTAGGCGTTTTCAGTAAATGAGTGGAGCGGCTGACGCTCCACGCCATCATGAGTTATCTCACTCATTCGCTAATTTCCTCAGAATCTTTTTTGACTATCCCTGTGGGTGTTACACTTCAATGTCTACCGTATCGCCCTTCTCTTGCAGCCAGTTACGGCGATCTTCGGAACGCTTCTTCGCCAGAAGCATATCCATTATAGAGAAGGTTTCCTGGTAGTTTTCATCATCGATAGTCAACTGCACCAGACGACGGGTATTCGGGTCTAACGTTGTTTCACGCAGTTGCATGGGATTCATCTCACCCAATCCTTTAAAGCGCTGTACGTTAGGCTTACCCCGTTTGCGGCTTAGACGATCCAACACCGCACTTTTTTCCTCTTCATCCAGTGCGTAATACACTTCTTTACCTAGATCAATACGATATAGAGGCGGCATTGCCATATAAACATGGCCGTTCTTAACCAATGTTGGGAAATGGCGGACAAACAGGGCACACAATAGCGTCGCAATATGCAAACCATCTGAGTCTGCGTCTGCCAGAATACAGATTTTGCCATAACGTAACTGACTGAGATCGTGGCTATCCGGGTCGATACCAATCGCGACAGAGATATCATGGACTTCCTGTGATGCCAGCACTTCGTCTGAAGAAACTTCCCAAGTATTCAGAATCTTCCCTTTCAGCGGCATAATGGCTTGATATTCACGGTCACGCGCCTGTTTTGCCGATCCCCCCGCAGAATCTCCTTCTACCAGAAACAGTTCGGTAAAATTGAGATCCTGTGATGTGCAGTCAGCCAGTTTTCCCGGTAATGCCGGGCCACTGGTCAGTTTTTTACGCACAACCTTTTTCGCTGCACGCATTCTACGTTGTGCACTAGCGATCGCCAGTTCAGCCAACTGCTCTGCTTCCTGAACGTTCTGGTTTAACCATAAGCTGAAAGCATCTTTGACAACACCAGAAACAAAAGCGGCCGATTGGCGCGAAGAGAGGCGTTCTTTCGTCTGACCCGCAAATTGCGGGTCCTGCATTTTTACCGACAGAACATAAGCACAGCGATCCCAAATATCATCAGCAGAAAGCTTCACACCACGCGGCAGAATATTGCGGAATTCGCAAAATTCACGCATCGCATCCAGTAATCCCTGACGCAACCCGTTTACATGTGTTCCCCCCTGCATCGTCGGGATGAGGTTGACATAACTTTCAGTCAGTAGCTCTCCCCCTTCCGGCAACCAGAGTAACGCCCAGTCAACCGCTTCGGTTGCACCACTGAAAGTACCGACAAAAGGCGCTGCCGGCAATGTTGTCAGGCCATTAACCGCAGCCATTAAATAGTCGGTTAGACCATCGGCATAACACCATTTCTGTTCGGTATCGTTGATCTTATCTTTAAAAACAATTTTCACTCCCGGACATAAAACGGCTTTCGCTTTCAGCAAATGGGCCAAGCGGGAAACGGAGAAACGAGGGCTATCAAAGAAACTTTCATCAGGCCAAAAGTGAACACTGGTACCGGTGTTGCGTTTACCACAACTTCCGATTACTGTCAGTTCCTGCACTTTATCGCCATTCTCAAAAGCAATCTGATAAATCTGACTGTCGCGGCGAACAGTGACTTCAATCCGCTTGGACAAAGCGTTAACCACCGAGATCCCCACACCGTGGAGACCGCCAGAAAACTGATAGTTTTTATTCGAAAATTTACCACCGGCATGTAAGCGGCTCAGGATCAACTCAACCGCTGAAACGCCTTCTTCTGGATGAATATCAACCGGCATGCCGCGGCCATCATCAATGACCTCCAGTGACTGATCGCTATGAAGGATCACTTCAATATGTTTAGCGTGACCGGCCAAAGCTTCATCCACGCTGTTATCGATCACTTCCTGTGCCAAATGGTTCGGACGCGTTGTATCAGTGTACATTCCCGGACGACGGCGAACCGGTTCCAGACCACTGAGAACTTCAATGGCATCTGCGTTGTAACTAGATTGAGTCATGTTGTAATTCTGTTGGTTGCTTCTTGATTAAAGGGCTAATCAGTTTTGTATACTGTTGATAATACCAGTCGTTCAAACATTTTTGGCAAGTTTTTTCTCGCCATCACTAGAAAGCCCAAGAAAGTTGATGATTTGTGGGAAATAGTGTTCAAATCCGATAAAAGAATGATTACCACCAGATTCAATAGTTTGCTTACATAATACCAGATAAGCAACCGCTTGGCGGTAATCCAGCACCTCATCTCCGGTTTGTTGCAATAACCAGATAAGATCCGGTGACTCCAATGGTTCAATCCGCATGCTTTTGAGATCATGAATATGGCGCGATTCCAACGTATATCGTTGGTTAGTATAGGGGTTAATATTTTCCCCAAGATAATCCCGCAGTAATTCAAACGGACGCACGGCTGGATTGACGACCACAGCGGGCAAGCTGAAACATTGTGAAAGCCATATCGCCAAATAACCACCGAGAGAAGAACCAACGATACCCAAATCATCCCCGGCATGCTCCATCACCAGATTTTCTAGCAACTCAGCCGCTTCTTCAGGATAAGGGGGTAACTGAGGCACCAGCATGTCAATTTCAGGATGATGCTGATACAGCCACGCTTTTAAGGCATTGGCTTTTGCAGACTGCGGAGAACTATTAAAACCGTGCAAATAGAGTAACGTTGACATCAGACCGTGCCCCTCAATTGTGCATAAATACCACCGGCCACTATGCTCCTGTGCGACATGCCACAGATGGTGAGGCTTGGCAAATCCAATAAGCAGAGAGTAACACAGCAATACAAGGAGACAAACACAACCTAATATCCATCCGAATCTAAATCAGGGCAGAACTCATTACTTGCCAATCTATAGACCTGGGTTGTCAGACCAAATTCGCCATTATCGGCAACAGACAATTCGAGATAACGCCATCCCGGAGCAACAGTATCAAGCATAAAATTGGTACAATGTGGTTTGAATTGCAAACATGTTGATGGTGTCGCCATCATACGGATGCCATTCCAATCCAGATCCATCTCTTGATGTATATGCCCACAAAGCATCGCCTTAACCCGTGAATAACTTTGCAGATACTGGGCCAGAATATGTGAATTACGCAAACTATGCTGATCCAGCCAAGTACAACCTGAAGGTAATGGATGATGATGAAGCAAGATCACCGCGTAACGTTCAGGGTACCTATCCAGGCACTTTTTCATCCATTCAAGCTGATATTCCGATAACTCCCCGTGGGGCACGCCCTGCACCTGACTATCAAGCATCAAAAGTTGCCAGTGCTTACCGACTAAAATCTGTTTCGACGGAGAAACGCCAGCCGCCGCCAAAGCATCCACCATCGCAGGCTGGTAATCATGATTGCCGGGCAACCAGACACAAGGTGCCGGTAAACGAGCAATGCCATCAGCAAAATGTCGATAAGCTTCCAACGACTGATCCTGCACCAAATCACCTGTCGCTACGATTAAACCAATATCAGCATTTTGTTTAAGGATGGCATCCAGCACCGCTTGGTAACTGCGATAAGTATTGATACCCAATAAAGTATCTTCTTTGCTGGCAAAAAGATGCGTATCTGTTATTTGCAATATTTTGGCTGTGGTTCCCTCTACCACAGGCAGTTCAAACTGGCTTTCCAAATGGTTTCCTTGTCCTATAAGTCATCGACGAGCATCATAACTCGTTTTAACGCAAGAGATCTGCTGACTGGCACACACTTCCCTTTTCTCGGTTAAAAATTAGGAATCATCTGAATTCCATTCTTTTTTTAACTTTTCATGGTGTAATGCCAGCCATTGTATCGCAATAACTGAAGCAGCATTATCAATAATTCCCTCTTCCATCCAATGATAAGCTTGTTCACGACTGACTACATGCACCCGAATATCTTCATGTTCACCAGATAATCCATGAATACCGGTAGCTGTCGTCGCATCCACTTCCCCCACCATCACAGAGATACGTTCCGTTGTTCCTCCGGGACTGGAGAGATAACTCAACACGGGTTTGCAACGTTTAACTTCGATTCCTGCCTCTTCCATCGTTTCGCGGCGCACCACCTGTTCCACATCTTCGCCCTCTTCAATCATACCGGCAACAATTTCCAGTAACCACGGCGTTGCTTTCGTCTCTATTGCCGGAATACGTATCTGCTCTATCAATACAACCTCATCACGATGTGGATCATAAGGCAACAATGCACCGGCATGGCCCCGCTCAAAAACTTCACGGCTAACCTCTTCACTCCAACCACCGGCAAACAAACGATGACGGAAACGGTAATTTGTCAGCTTAAAGAATCCATTGTACAAACTTTTTTTCGCGATAATTTCTATATCCTGCTGATCCAACATGACTGGCATTAACGGCTTCTTATGCATAAAATTCTCCTAAATAGTTCCTTACTTGCTAGCCACTAAGATGATATTAATCAAGCAGAGTTAAAAAATTCACTCTTTGATGGTGTAAAGTTAAGCTAAATTAAGGCAATATGGCACAAACGGCTACCTTTCGCTGATAGCATACTCTGCTAGAATCAGTAACATTTCGTTTTTCACCAAGGCAACGTAAGAGTCTATCCCAATAAGCGTAATTGGTGCAGGTCGTTTTTGTAAATGAACAGTGAACTCAGACTGTGCGCAGCACCTGAAGCATTCACTCTTTATCACAAAACATGGCAAATAAAATAGCCTAATGGGATAGACAACGAGTAAAATAGCTGTGCAATCAAGGAATTACAATGAAGAAACTGCTCTCCATTTTTATCGCTATGAGCCTGACGGGATTGAGTTCAATGGGTCAGGCTGAAGATCTTTTGCAAGTTTATAAGCAAGCAAAAGAGAGTAACCCTGAACTACGTAAATCAATGGCTGAACGTAATAAAGCTTTTGAAAAAATTAATGAATCCCGTAGCCCATTATTACCTCAGTTGGAATTAAATACTGGATACTCCTATAACAGTGGTTACCGCGATCAACGTGACACAGAAAGCAATATATTGAATGCAAAGCTTGGTTTGACTCAAACCATTTTTGATATGTCTAAATGGCGCCTATTGAACTTAGAAGAAAAAACGGCAGGTATTGCTGATGTTACCTATCAAAGCAGTGAACAAAAACTGATCTTGGATAGTGCAACAGCTTATTTCAAAGTATTGCGTACCATTGATACACTCTCCTACATTGAAGCTCAGAAAGCGGCCATTTACCGCCAGTTGGATCAAACGACTCAACGTTTTAATGTCGGTCTGGTTGCAATTACTGATGTCCAGAACGCTCGTGCTAACTACGATGACGTACTCGCTCAGGAAGTTGCCCGCCGTAATGATCTGGACAATGCACTGGAAGCTCTGCGTCAAGTAACCGGTATTTATTACCCTCGGCTAGCCTCGCTGAATATTGATCATTTCAAAACACAAAAACCAGAAGCAGTGGATATTCTGCTAAAAGAGGCAGAGAAACGTAATTTAGGTCTACTATCTGCCCGTTTAGGTCAGGATCTGGCTCGTGAACAAATCAAAGCGGCTCAAACAGGGCATATGCCAACTATCAATTTAGGCGCTTCTACCAATGTTTCAAACAGCCAGAATCATGCACCAGGCAGATCAAACAACTATAGCGGTGAAAACAGCGTTGGCCTGACGCTTAGTCTGCCAATTTATAGCGGCGGTGCCACCAGTTCCCGCGTTGAACAGGCACAATATGGTTTTGTCAGCGCCAGCGAACAATTAGAGAGCACCTACCGCAATGTTGTACAGACTGTCCGTTCTTCCTTTAACAACATCTCTGCTTCCATCAGCAGTATCGACGCCTATAAACAGCTTGTTGTTTCTGCGCAAAGCTCACTCGACGCAATGGAAGCGGGTTATCAAGTTGGTACACGCACCATTGTTGATGTACTGAATGCCACTACCAAGTTGTACGATGCCAAACAAAAGCTATCCAATGCTCGCTATGATTATCTGATTAATCAGCTAAATATTCAGCATGCACTGGGTACGCTAAATGAGAAGGATTTAGTTGCTCTGAATAATTCTCTAGGTAAACAGCTCTCAACTTCCGCTAACAGCATTGTTCAAGAAACAGCAGCACCAGCAACATCTGCTCGTAACTGATTCAGTTCTTCACTTTCACTAATTAACGGCCCGCCATAAAGCGGGCTGTTTTATTTCTTACCAACTGAATTTAGGCGCCGAAAAAAAAGCCGCTATTTTTCTTAAAAAAAATATATAAAAAAAGTAAATAAAACCAAAGAAGAAAGCGATAAAATTCATATTTAACAAGATACGACGCATAAAGGGTTCTGCTTTCATAGCAGCTTTGTACTCAGGCGCTTTAGGAGCACCATTGCGTTCAAAGAATGCAAAACGCGTCTGCCATCTTTCTGAATAATGACTCTTTTCCATACGACTTAATTTCCTTAATTAAAATAAAAAAATACAACACCAATAATATAATAACGATCCGTTATTAATTTAAGATTATATTCCTAACATAACCCATTGGAATTATTACCGAGAATAATGCAATTAGTAGATTCACTTACATAATAATCTTACTCGTTTAATTACCCTTAAATTACCATAAGTTACAGGGGCAGGATTAATATCATAAAATATCAATAACAGCACCCATTTTTTAAATTCACATATCTATTTCACAACATTAAAACCAGATTAAACAAAAATACCAGACAATCAATATCCCGCCGCCTTTTCAGCCAGGCAAAAAATTAGGCTGGCAATCCTAAGAGCCTATCTCAATAGGCGTAATTGTTGCAGGCAGTTTGAACACGGACAGCGCGGAAAAACCGGAGCGTACACGTAGTACGTGAGGATTTTGAGCACTGCCCAGGTTCGCTCTTTATGGCAAAGAAGGGCAAATAAAATAGCCCTATTGAGATAGGCAGTAAGTTTTATGCTTTAATTTTGTTCATATTTCCCCTATCCTTAAAGCTATTTCATAAAGAATCATAGACATCTAAAATCTGGGTATACGACGATGACGATAAAGCGGACCAAAGATATTAATCACGACACATTCCGTAAGGCTTGGCGTAACTATCGCCTTGCACCTGTGGCGATAGCTGTCAGTGCGGTTTTCATGTTATCTGCCTGTGAAAAGAGTGATGAAACAGTCTCTCTTTACATGAATGCAGATGAATGCTCTCAAGCCAATCCATCACAAAGTGAGCAATGTACGACTGCTTACAACAATGCGTTGAAAGAAGCGGAAAAAACAGCGCCTAAATATGCCACCAAAGAAGACTGTATTGCTGAATTTGGTGAAGCACAATGTACTCAAACCCCGGCACAAGCTGGCCTTGGCGCCACTGCTTCCAATACCGCCACCAATGGCGAAGCACAGGCACAGCAGCAGCAAAGCGGTAGCTTCTGGATGCCGCTGATGGCAGGTTATATGATGGGGCGTCTAATGGGGGGCGGTTCAGCGCCATCACAACCTCTGTTTAGCTCCAAATCCGCCACCAGCCCGGCAAATGGTCAATTCGTTGATGCGTCGGGTAAAAGCTATGGCCAGGCAACCGCAGGTGGTCGTTCCATGACAGTGCCTAAAACGGCTATGGCACCAAAACCAGCAACAACCACAACCATTACCCGTGGCGGCTTCGGTGACTCTGTTGCAAAACAGTCAGCCATGCAACGCAGCAGCGCCTCTTCCGGCTCCACATCTCGTTCAATGGGAGGCTAACCACGGATGAAACGTATTGCTATTACTGAACGCCCGGACTGGCGTGAAAAAGCGATAGAATATGGCTTTAATTTTCACACCATGCATGGTGAACCATACTGGTGTGAAGAGGCTTATTACCAGTTTTCTCTTGCTCAAATTGAAGAAATCGAAGCTACCACCGCAGAACTACACCAAATGTGTTTGCAGGTAGTCGAGAAAGTTGTCGATAGTGAAGAATTACTGACTAAATTTCAGATCCCAAAACATTGTTGGGATTTTGTTCGTAGCTCTTGGATTACCAGCCAGCCATCACTCTATTCCCGTTTGGATTTGGTTTACGATGGTAAAAGCCCGGCAAAATTGTTGGAAAATAATGCTGATACACCAACTTCGCTGTATGAGTCCGCTTTTTTCCAATGGATCTGGTTAGAAGATCAGATGAACGCCGGGTTACTGCCAGCACATGCCGATCAATTCAACAGCATGCAAGAGCAATTGATTGAACGCTTTGCTCAGTTGCGTGATGAACATGGCTTTGGCTTACTGCACATGGCCTGCTGTCAGGATACCGAAGAAGATCGCGGTACTGTTCAATACTTACAAGATTGTGCGCTGGAAGCCGGTGTTCCTACCGAGTTCTTATTTATTGAAGATATCGGTTTGGGAGAGAAAGGACAATTTACAGATCTAAAAGACCAAGTGATCAGCAATCTGTTCAAACTCTACCCTTGGGAATTGATGTTCCGTGAAATTTTCGCGACCAAATTGGAAGATGCTGGCGTTCGTTGGTTAGAGCCCGCTTGGAAAAGTATTATCTCCAACAAAGCATTGCTACCGATGTTGTGGAAGATGTTTCCAAATCATCCAAACCTGCTACCCGCTTATTTTGCCGATGATAATTATCCGGCAATGGATAGCTATGTTATTAAGCCGCTGTTCTCACGGGAAGGGGCTAATATCCGTATTATTGAAAAGGGCAAGGAAATTGCCAGTGTTGATGGCCCTTACGGTAAAGAAGGTATGATCGTTCAGCAATTTCATACACTACCAAAATTCGGTGACAATTATACGCTAATTGGTAGCTGGCTGGTAAATGATCAGCCTTGCGGTATTGGTTTGCGGGAAGACAGTGAACTCATAACTCAGGATTTATCTCGCTTCTATCCACATATTATTTTGGATTAATTCCCAATAGGGAGGAATGAGGAACAGAGTTAAATACCCCAAACTCCTCCCTTAAACATCCAGTGAAGAAACTTTGTACCCTTATAAATTTATAATAAAGGTAAATACTATGGCGAACACAATATATTTAACTATCACAGGCAAAAAACAAGGGCTTATATCCAGTGGTTGTTCTACCTATGATTCCATAGGTAATATACCCGTCATCTTTCAAGTTGCCTCTTTGTTGGCTGCGCTCGCTCACCCCGGTCACATAGTTACCTATGCTCCCAGGGATTCGTTCCCTTGCCGTCGCGATGCATCTTGAAATCCATAGGGTATAAATATCAAACAGGTCATGAAAATGAAATTTATGTTTATTCATTCGACCATGATATTAGTAGAGAACAAAATGTTAATCACACACCTATCTCAATTACTAAACCTATAGACAAATCATCTCCGCTATTAGGCATAGCAATATCAGAAAATGAATCTATACCCGTCATCTTTCAAGTTGCCTCTTTGTTGGCTGCACTCGCTCACCCCGGTCACATAGTTATCTATGCTCCCGGGGATTCACTCCCTTGCCGCCGCGATGCATCTCGAAATCCATAGGGTATATACCGAATGAACTTCAAAATGCTTGAGCCGTCAGATATAAAAACATTTAAATTCAACAACATAATCGTTTTTCAAACATGCACTTTGAAGTATCTTGAGTATATAACACAAAGATAATTGAACCAATGAAATTTTTGGTGATGAAACATCAATGCATTTTCACACAAATCCCTGTATCACCGGTAAGCTATCAAGCCTTAAAAAATAAAGAATCTGACCGTTATTGATGCTATAGTGTTCAATAACTATTATTGGTTTTTATTGGGAGCTCTTATGTCCATATCAGCAAAACAGACGATTACCGCACAGATACCTATCAAACTAGCTACAGCTATAAACGATTTAGCCAAAGAGTTAGACCGCTCAAAATCGTGGATCATTAAAGAGGCTCTTACCTCAATGATTGAGGAACGTGAACATCGCCACCAAATGATTTTGGCTGGCCTCGCGGATGTCGATACAGGTCGTATTGTGAATCATTCAGATGTTATTAATTTTGCATTCAAGCTGAAAACATCATAATCAGAACGTTCAATTCAACCAACCTGCACAGACAACATACTTAGCGAACCAGACTCAATACCATCTACAGGAATGGAAACCGTTTCTTTTCTATCCCACGTTCCCATGATATACAGCAACGGTAAAAAGTGTTCAGGAGATGGGTTCGATAATAGGCCATCTTCTCTGTCCAGTGCATGAATCAAAGGATAAGGTTGCTCATAACTGGTAAGGTTATCACGCACATAACGGTTAAATGTTTCTGCCCAAGGATACGGGTCAGCATCAGGTTCCTGCCGTTTCATGGTACTAAGATTGTGTACCACATTACCACTCCCCAGGATTAAAACACCTTCATCTCGTAAAACAGCCAGCTTTTTCCCTAATTCATAGTGATACGTCGCTGGCTTGGCATCATCTATACTCAGTTGAATCACTGGAATATTGGCCTGAGGATACATCTTAATCAGAATGCCCCAAGTCCCGTGATCCAATCCCCACTGATGATGATCGGCATAAACTTCCACAGGTTCCAGCATCTCTTGCACTAAAGCGGCCAATTCAGGCGAGCCCTTAGCCGGATACTGAATTTCATACAATTCCTGTGGAAAACCACGAAAATCATGAATAGTCCTCGGTTGACTCATGGCGGTTACTGCTGTGCCATTGGTATACCAATGAGCAGAAATCGCCAGAATCGCTCTGGGTACAGGCAGTCTTTCACCAAGTTCACGCCACACATTGATATAGCGATTTTCTCCCAGTACATTCATTGGACTGCCATGACCAATAAACAGTGCCGGCATTCTGGAAATATTCATAATGACCTCTCACGCCAAATATAGGTAATTTTAATACTTGCAGACAGGTTACGCCTTTCAGATAAGCAAAACAGTGGGCTAACGGTGATGGAGTTTTTCAAAAAAACTGAAAAGTCACAGCTTGCGTAAACTGTGACTTTAGAGAACGTGTAGGTTATAACTGATATTTCATCCAGTTATTAAACAATTAGGTTTCAGCTTGCTTTCTGCTCTATTGCCTGGCGATAAATCACCAGATCCTCAATAGTGACTACCGGCATATTATGTAGTTTCGCAAATTGCACTACCTCCGGGGTACGCGCCATTGAACCGTCATTATTGGTTAATTCGCACAATACACCTACGGGTTTAAAACCGGCCAAACTGACTAAATCAATTGTTGCCTCAGTATGCCCTTGACGAACCAACACGCCACCAGGTTGAGCGCGCAGTGGAAAAACATGTCCCGGACGGTTCAAATCACTGGGTTTGGCATTATCTGCAATCGCTGCACGAATGGTCGTGATGCGGTCAGCCGCAGAAACCCCCGTCGTCACCCCTTGAGCGGCCTCAATGGTTACAGTGAATGCAGTCTGGAACGAACTAGAGTTATTTTCTACCATCATGGGCAATTGTAATTGCTGGCGGCGCTCTTCTGTCAGACATAAGCAGACAATACCACTGCCATGACGGATAGTCAGTGCCATTTGCTCTACAGTCATTGTTTCGGCCGCAAAGATAATATCACCTTCATTTTCACGATCTTCATTATCCAGCACCATCACCCCTCTTCCATCACGCAAAGCGTTAATGGCGTGTTCAACACGTTCTGATGATGTGCCATATTCAGAAAGTAGCGTCTGATTCATGGTAAAGAAACCTCATTAAAATTTATGGATTACCAGAATCAGGGCGGTCTTGAGGAGTTCTCGCTATGACATAATATTTCGTAACACAATATTAAATGCCATAGCCGGAACAACAGACGAGCACAGAGCCCGACAGATGCCGTTATTCTCTCCCATCCGGACTATCACCGTCGGCTCCAGAATTACACTGGATCTGCTGACCTCCGTTTTATCATAAAAGATAACCACAAACGGAGCGCTCGCGGGCTTCATCATGCCACCAAAAAGATAGACTGATGTTTACCGCCGGTGGGGACTTTCACCCCGCCCTGAGATAAGCCAGTGAACTATAACGCTAATATTTGTCGGCGGCAATCGACAAAATCAAATGTGAAACCTAGCTCACAATGGTTTGTGGTTTTACTATCTGGTATTACACTATTCAGGAATTATTTATGTCATAAAAAGGATGCATCATGCTCGATCCAAAAAAAATTGAACAAATTGCCCGCCAGATCCAAGATTCTTTGCCAAAGGGGGTTAAAGAGTTTGGTGGTGATGTAGAGAAAAAATTACGGATGATTTTGCAATCCCAACTTGGCAAGCTTGACTTAGTGAATCGTGAAGAATTTGATATCCAAACTCAGGTTCTGTTACGTACTCGTGAAAAATTGACCGCGATGGAGCAGCGTTTAAATGAACTAGAAGCGAAGTTTGAAAATAAGTATGTTCCATCTGCTGATAACACGGCAAAAGAAGAATAATTATTACCTTTTATTACCTTACATAAAAATAACCGCGATAATGAGCAGATATCATATCTGCTCATCACCACACCCACACTTAATTAGAAATTAAATGCTGTTCTTTGCCGTAATGCTCAGAACGTGGGCCATAAAGCAAACTACGACTACCACCGGCTGTCAGTAAGCGGTTACTTGTAATGCCGGCAATTTCATGACCTCTATCCATAATGGTATTAGCTATCTGTGAAACTACGGCAGATACCAACATGCCAACAAGACTATTAGAACTATTTTGATCTTCAGTCGATGAAGCAGTTGTCCAACCATGCCACAGTTGCTTGCCACTACGCAAATCCACCAACCTTGCTGAAGCCGTTACACGAGTATCGCTATTAATAATCTGATATTGAGTACCATATTCTTCAATATCCAAATAGAGCGCTGAATCTGCACCAAAAATATCATGCAATTTTTTGTAACTGATATTCTGAACATCCTGTGCCGCTGTCACACCATTTTGCTGAAATGTCTCTTCCACAACAGCAACCGGAAAAACGTAATAGCCGGATTCTGCCAATGGATATGTCACATGAGAAATCAGGCTGTGCCCTGCTTTAACTTCCAGAGATTTGTTTACCGCGGGCAGAACCAGAATGGATTTGGGTTTGCTTTCTCTAAATGCAGTGTAATCATAAGGGACAGATTTACTACATCCTGTCAGCACAAATGCCGCTAATAAACTTAATGCGACGAGAATACGGTTCATTGCATAGTTCCTTTATTTTTACTTAATAAAAAGTCCATAAATGGCGCTGACTCAGGAAATAATTTTTTCTCTATTTCAAACTGATGGAATGCTTCTGAAACACGACCTGTTTTGCTATAAAGCAGACCCATCTGTGCATGCAGCCCAGGCGGTACAGGTTTATCTTTCGCTTTCGCTCTTTCAATTACCTGCTGCAAAGCCTGTAACTGCTCTTCAAGCCCTATCTTATCCTGCTGATAATATTGATAAATTGTAGGTTGGTATTTATCCCACTCATAAATTGTTTTTGGCTGCGTGACGCAACCCGCTAAGGTCATAGCTGCCAGCAATAAGCCCGCTTTTTTCATTAACATCATGAATATATATCCCTATGTTTCTTAATTAGATGGCTTCCATGCACCGGTTTCAATACTTTCAACCAGACGGTTTACTGCTTCACGAATAGCCAAATCCAATACCTTACCATTCAGTGTGGAATCATAGCTGGCAGTGCCACCAAAGCCGATAATTTCACGGTTGGATAATTTATACTCCCCAGCCCCTGCTACAGAGAAAACCACTTCGGAAGTTTCTACATTCACCACATTCAGCATGACTTTAGAATAAGCCACCTGCGATTTACCACGCCCTAACAGCCCCCATAACTGATGATCACCCACTTCCTTGCGGCCAAATTCAGTTACATCACCGGTAATAACGTAAGCAGCACCTTTCAACTTCTGCGATTTACCTTGTAGACCCGCTTCTGCTTTCAGTTCCGCCATATTAGTACGTTCCAGCACCGTAAAGCGTCCAGTCTGCTGTAAGTGCGAGACTAAAATCGTTTTAGATTGGTTACCAAGACGATCAATTCCGTCGGAGAAAATGCCATTTTGATAGCTGGAACGGTTTTCAAACTTACCGATCGCAATTGGACTACGAACACCTTGATATACCGTATTATAAGAATTAACTTTTTGTACCTGGACGGTATTAGAAGATTCAGTTGTACACCCTGCTAATATTGCCGAAGCTAAACAAATTGAAGATAAAATCAACTTACCTTGCATAAGAACTGATTCCTGCGTAAAAAATTTATCCGTTTTATCTACTAACCTTAAGATATAAAAGTTATATACCCGTCATCTTTCAAATTGCCTCTTTGTTGGCGGCACTCGCTCACCCCGGTCACATAGTTACCTATGCTCCCGGGGATTCACTCCCTTGCCGTCTCGATGCATCTTGAAATCCATTGGGTTATAGATAAGATATTTTATTAAAAAATCATTTACATCAGAAATCATTATGAATAAGCCAGCGTTATGTGACCAGCATTTTATGCCACAAAGATAAAAAACTATCTGTTACATCACACTTCTTCTGATTAATTCCTTATCATCCAGAGAATAAAATTATACTAAATCAAATTATAATTAAAATATTTTAATGATAATCATATCGTTAATTAAATTACTCGCACACGATATTACAAATATCTATATTATTTATGATGAAATACCACTCAACCAAGCACAAATTAAATAAAAAATAGCCGGGAAGATTTCATATCCTGCCCGACTTTCATTCTAATAATATAATCAAATAAATAATCTACAGCATTCAATGCAGTAATATCTTCTAGCTGTTTTCAATAACAAACTAAAGCATTATTTACTGATTTTTAATCGCCTTGATGATATTGGTTGTTGAAATGCCATCTTCAAAGTTCAGCACTTTGACTTCTCCGCCCGCAGCCCAAACTTCTTCACTGCCAGCAATTTCTTCCGATTTATAATCGCCCCCTTTTACCAATACATCCGGCAAAACATCCGTAATCAATCGCTGTGGTGTATCCTCTTCAAACGGCACAACCCAATCCACCGCGCCCAGAGCAGATAACACAATCATGCGTTGTTCTAGTGGATTAACAGGACGACTCTCACCTTTCAGCCGTTTAGTCGATGCATCACTGTTAACAGCAACAATTAACCGATCACCCAATCTACGAGCATTCTCCAGATATGAGACATGACCTGCATGCAGAATATCAAAGCAGCCATTAGTCATTACGATCCTTTCACCACGTTGACGAGCATCAGCAACAGCCTGTTTAAGCTGAAATTCAGTCATCACACCAAAACCCGTTTCAGCACGACCACGGATAGCATTCTCCAGTTCAATCGGCGAAACAGTCGACGTTCCCAGTTTGCCAACGACAACTCCCGCAGCTGCATTCGCCAGAAAACAAGCTTCATTCAGTGGCTTTCCAGCCGCAATCGCCGTTGCTAACACACCAATAACCGTATCGCCGGCACCCGTAACATCAAACACTTCCTGCGCCTGCGTAGGCAAATGTAATGGCGGTTGATCAACACTCAGCAAACTCATTCCCTGTTCAGAACGGGTGATCAGTAATGCCTGAAGATCCAAATCCTTAACTAGCCGAGTACCCTTCTCAACCAACTCATTGTCATCCTTGCAGTGGCCCACGACCGCTTCAAATTCAGACAGATTTGGCGTTAACAAAGTTGCACCACGATAACGCTCAAAATCATTACCTTTCGGATCGATTAATACCGGAACTTTGGCCGCGTTTGCCAGTTTGATCATTTCCTGAACTTGACTCAGTGCACCTTTAGCGTAGTCAGATAGAACCAATGCTCCAATATGGGGCAACGCCTGTTCAATGCGTTCAAACATTGGCTGCGCATCGATGTTATCGAAACCTTCTTCAAAATCTAAGCGAATTAACTGCTGATTACGGGAAAGTACCCTCAGTTTAGTCACTGTCGGATGGGTTGGGACAGAAACAAAGTCACAGCGCACCTTGACGCTGCTTAGTTTCTCACTCAGCGCATGTGCTGCGTCATCAATCCCAGTCAAACCAATTAAATGCGAATTTGCTCCAAGAGCCGCAATATTCATAGCAACGTTAGCTGCGCCTCCCGGACGCTCCTCAATGGTATTGACTTTTACAACAGGCACCGGCGCTTCCGGTGAAATCCGGCTGGTCGGCCCATACCAGTAGCGATCTAACATAACATCACCGACGACTAAAACTCCTGCACAGTGAAAATCCGGGAGTGTTATTTTCATCCCTTGCTCCAAATATTAGATATTAAATTGGTGCCAAATATTATCATACGACCGTAAAATCCCTACACCAAACCAGTAAAACCCGTTATTGTTCACCCAACCACTGTTGCCAACTACGACGTACCTGTTCCTGTTGTTCACGGAAACAATGGGTTGATACCCGACTGGAAAGCGTCTGTAACGCCAGATGATGTAATTCATCACGCATAGAAACGTAAGCCTGCGTTAATGCGGCAGCCTCATCTTCATCCATAATTTCATAAGCCGCCATTAATTGAAAAATCCGTACATTATCCGACCAACTCACCAAACGCGCATTTTCAGTAGCATAACGAAGCACCAAATATTGAGCGATAAATTCGATATCGGTGATCCCTCCTGGATCAGCTTTAATATCAAATTGATCTGAATGGTGACTGCCTAAATGTTTATGCATCTTTTCCCGCATTTCCCTTACTTGCTGACGTAACAAAGCAGGTTCTCGTCGCGTACATAATGTCTGATGGCGTATCCGCTCAAAATCCCGATGCAAGTTTTCATCACCAAATACCATACGGGCACGTACCAACGCCTGATGTTCCCAAGTCCACGCTTGATTCTGCTGATAATCAGCAAACGCACCGATGGTACTGACTAACATGCCTGATTCGCCTGAAGGACGCAGGCGGACATCCACGTCATACAACACACCAGAGGAGGTTCGAGCACTGAACAAGTGCATAATTCGTTGGGCAAGACGCAAATAAAATTGCCGAGCATCAATCGATCGATCGCCATCAGTCATCACATCCACCGGGCAATCAAGCAGGAAAACTAAATCAAGATCAGAACTGTAGCCCAACTCCCAACCACCCAATTTGCCATAACCAATCACAGCAAATCCCAGACCTTGCCGCTGACTCAAATGTGATGGAACACCATAGCGTTTTGCCATTTGTCCCCACGCCTGTTGAACGACTGCTTCAATAATCGCTTCTGCCAAATAAGTGAGATGATCACTGACTTTCATCACCGGCAATACACCAGTGATATCCTCCGCCGCAATCCTCAGTAATTGAGCCTGCTTAAACTGGCGGAGAGCTTCTAGTTGTTGCTCTTCATCATCTTCTGGTATCCGCAACAAATATTGCCGCAATTCATCTTTATAGGCATTTAATGGCAAAGGCTCATACAGAAACTGTGGATCAAGCAGTTCATCCAGCAACAATGGATGGCAGGCAAGCTGAGTCGCAATCATCGGTGAAGCAGCACACAACCGGATAACATGTGTCAGTACAGCTTCCGATTCAAGTATCAGTTCCAGGTAAGTTGTACGGCTGACAATACTTAACAACAGAGGGATAACCCGATCTAGCACTATATTGACATCTTGATTGGCATCTTGCCGCAAACAGACTTTTGCCAATAAACGTGGCATCAGATGGTCGAGCACATCACGCCCACGAGGGCCAATGGTTCTTTTGCCCACATCATGGCGGAACACAGAAATAATATGCAATATCTGCTGTGCAATCTCTTCATCCAAGTGCGGAGCTAGTATGATTAACTCTTCTTTTTCGAGCTCTTCCAGCCACAGACTTTTAAATGGTACATGACTAGGTTCCTCTTCACTATTATCACTGTCATCGCCAATCAATTGCGTAAAAATAGCCCGAACAGCACCCATCTTGCTGTTCAATTCAATTATCAGAGCGTCCCAACTTTCAAATCCCATGCCCCATGTCAGTCGTGAACGATTCAGCTCATCTTCTGGCAGAGTTTGAGTTTGTTGATCATTAATTGACTGTAAAAGATTTTCTAACCGCCGCAAAAAAAGGTAACCGTCAGAAAGTTGTTTCACCTGCAATGATTGTAAAAGTGTCAACTGCGCTATTATTTGCAAAGTTGGTAACAACGCCTGAGATTGCAAACACAGTTCACGTCCACCACGAATCAGTTGGAACACCTGGGCGATAAATTCAATTTCACGAATACCACCAGCCCCCAGTTTGATATTGTCTTTCAAGCCACGGCGACGCACTTCCCGTTCAATCATGCCTTTCATATTTCTCAGGGATTGAATCACACTGAAATCAATGTAACGGCGAAAGATAAATGGTCTCAACATCCGGCGTAGCTCTTCACCATACGCTTGGTTGCCCGAACCCATAATCCGTGCTTTCACCATCGCATAACGTTCCCAATCACGCCCTTGCTCTTGATAGTAATCTTCCAGTGCAACAAAACTAAACACCAATGGACCACTATCACCGAACGGGCGCAAGCGCATATCTACCCGATACACAAAACCATCCACAGTTTGCTGATCGAGCACTTTGATAAGACGCTGCCCCAAGCGGGTAAAAAACTGGGTGTTATCCATTTCACGCCGGCCACCTTGGGTAATACCGTTTTCAGGATAGACAAAAATCAGATCAATATCAGAAGAGAAGTTCAACTCACCACCGCCCAGTTTTCCCATACCGAGAATCAACAGCGGTTGTGGTTCGCCTCGCTCATTACAAGGCGTTCCCCAATCCTGACAACAACGCTGATACAACCAATCACGGGCAGCAATAATCAACGTTTCAGCCAACATACTAAGCTGTTGCAGTGTCTCCTGAGTCGTCATGCTATGTAGCGCTTGCGACCAGGCTATTCTGACCAGAATCTTGTTACGGAACTGGCGTAAAACCCGCATGAGGGCATTTTCATCCTCTACTGATGCGAGTAATTGTTGCAGCCATTCAGCATATTGATGCCACTCCTGCGCTTCAGGTGGATGTTGGCGGATCTCAGCTAACCATTCAGGATGAGTTTGCAGGTTTTCAACAACAAAATCGCTCAGGGATAATATGGCCTGCTCATGAGCAGCAACAGGCTCAACGTTCAAAGTTAGTTGATGAAAATGTTCAGTCACACGCTGTAACTGGGCCAGAAGCGGGGTTGGAAGTGGCAACATAGAGAATTCCTGTTATTTAAACGGAGAGATTTATTAACCACATAGATTTATTAACCACATAGTCAGTGCCAACTTACATTGCAAATAGAGCGAGCTATAACATAGCGTTTCAGCGTCTGTTTCCGTATCCAATAATTTCTGGTTGATAGCAACTAATTGGTTATCTAACTGTTCCGGCTCACTAGAATATTCGATCGTCTGCTGAATCAAAGTCAGTACTTGCTTTAAGCCATCTCGACCGTCTGATAAACCGGCCAGCCAACATTCCTCTTGCTCCTGCCAATGGGCTAATATTGACGTAAGTACCGAAGGCAATGACTGCTGCATATCAATTTC
This sequence comes from Photorhabdus sp. HUG-39, assembly GCF_963878365.1. Classification (NCBI taxonomy): domain Bacteria; kingdom Pseudomonadati; phylum Pseudomonadota; class Gammaproteobacteria; order Enterobacterales; family Morganellaceae; genus Photorhabdus; species Photorhabdus sp. HUG-39. The sequence continues at coordinate 79,643 of NZ_CAWNWY010000016.1, forward strand.
CACCTGAGTTGAAGGCCAAACTGCTTTTGGTTTTCCCTGAGCTAATTGATAACCACGGGCCGCTTTGCTTCTATTTCCTTGCCGCAAGCCATTTGATTTTGCCAACTCAACCGCCAATGCTAATACATCGGCTATGATTCCTTGCTTTAACTCCAGTTCAAATTCACAGATTGGCTCCTTGCGATTGGCTGCAATAATTTCTCCCTGATCAAGCACCACTTCAATCTCACTTTGTCCATAAGTCACCACCCACTTTTCACGCATAAAGTCAGTACTGAATAACGCATTCAAACGGGATTGCAATGCTTCCACATCACAGTTGTCAGGCCAGATGTGCGGTGGAAACAGAGTCAATGCCAGTTCCGGCTTTGCCAACGGCACATTATATTCCGGTCGCTGATGCAAACCGCCAACCACCTTACCCGCTGTTTTAACCGTCATCTCATATTGATCATCAAAACCACGTATCCGCAACCCCATATCAAGACCACGCAGTTGATTATCCGACGTTTCAAAATAGATATTGGTCAACTTTTTGGGAGAAAAATAGTAATGCGGAAATAACAATAATTGCTGGCGAATTGTAGGAATAACTTGTGGTTTGGCGATAAGTTTTAATTCAATTTCTACACTCATATCTACACCGTTGATGACAATCTTTGCTCTCATCTTACCTTGATTTCGCTTTTTGCTACGATGAGTAAGAAAAAAATTAAAATTTCCCTTTTCTGCAAGTTATGATAGTCATTAACAAGAAATGCTTCGTTCAACAGATAACAAGCCCCGTATTCAACCAATTAGAAGAATGTCATTTTGGTTTACTGATTGCTCTAGCAAACTTAACTCTTTACTATCAAATTTTAAACTCACCATAGATAAAAAACGGTTGAAATCACAATGCGAAAACTACATTTACTTCTCACGGCATTAATAAGCCTCAGCTTTTCGCTCACTACCCACGCGGAAGGAAAGCGCTATGTATCTGATGAGTTATCTACCTACACACACGCCGGGCCGGGTAACCAGTATCGTATTGCCGGTACACTGAATGCCGGTGATGAAGTCACATTGATAAGCATCAATCGGGATAGTAATTACGCTCAAGTTAAAGATGATAAAGGCCGCCTTGTCTGGCTACCTGTTAACCAACTCAGTAATAAACCAAGCTTACGCACCCGCCTCCCAGAATTGGAACAGGAAGTGAAAACATTGACGGAGAAGTTAGCCAATATAGACAATAGCTGGAATCAGCGCACTGCCGACATGCAACTAAAGGCGGCCAATAGTAGTAGCATTGTTGCAGAACTGAAAAAAGAGAATGAGAGGTTAAAAAACAAACTGACGGTAGCAGAAAAAAAGCTGGATGCTGCAAATCTACAGCTTGATGACAAACAACGTAATATCATTCTGCAATGGTTTATGTATGGCGGTGGTGTTGCAGGCGCTGGTTTAATCTTTGGGCTATTACTGCCACATATGATCCCTCGCCGTAAGCGTAATGACCGTTGGATGAGTTGATAAGGAACATGTTAGGTGAGAATCTATCTGGTTGGCGGCGCAGTACGTGACCGATTGCTAAATTTTCCTGTAAAAGAGCGGGATTGGGTCGTTGTGGGTGGAACATCAGAAACGCTGTTATCCCTAGGATATCAGCAAGTTGGCAAAGATTTTCCGGTGTTCCTGCATCCCCAAACCCATGAAGAGTATGCCTTAGCACGCACTGAGAGAAAATCCGGCCTGGGATATATGGGTTTTACTTGTTATGCAGCGCCGGATGTCACACTGGAAGACGATTTGCAGCGTCGTGATCTGACAGTTAATGCGATCGCTCAAACACCCGCTGGTGAACTGGTCGATCCTTATCATGGTGTTGATGATTTGAACAATCGTATTCTACGCCATGTTTCTGATGCTTTCTCTGAAGATCCATTAAGGGTATTACGAGTAGCTCGTTTTGCCGCTCGTTTCGCCCATTTAGGGTTTACCATCGCTCCCGAAACACAAGCATTAATGTCAAATATGGCAACCAACGGCGAGTTATCAGTACTCACACCAGAACGTGTCTGGAAAGAGACCGAGAAAGCCCTTGCTAGCCCTTCCCCTCAGGTCTTTTTTCAGGTTTTACGTGATTGTGGTGCATTGGAGGTGTTGTTTCCTGAAATTGATAATTTGTTTGGTGTTCCCGCACCAGAGAAGTGGCATCCTGAGATTGATACCGGTATTCATACGTTAATGGTGCTGAAAGTAGCGACTGAATTAACAAATGAAGTCGATAGTCGTTTTGCTTCTCTATGCCATGATCTTGGTAAAGGGCTGACACCACCAGAACAGTGGCCTCACCATTATGGACATGGGCCAGCAGGTGTTAAGTTAGTTGACCAATTATGCCAACGTCTGCGTGTTCCTAATTCTGTTCGTGATTTGGCAAAACTAGCTGCTCAGTATCATGATTTAGTGCATACCGTCGCTCAATTGCGGCCGAAAACATTACTTAAGTTGTTTGATGCTGTTGATGCATGGCGTAAACCTCAGCGAATAGAGCAATTAGTTATCATCAGTGAAGCCGATGCGCGGGGTCGTATCGGTTTTGAAGATACCCCCTATCCACAAGGTGATTATCTGCGACAGGCATTCAAAGTTGCCAGCCAAGTTCAGGTGAAAAATATTGTAGACAGTGGATTACGTGGCGCTGACATTGGTCATGAGTTACGACGTCAGCGTCAGCACGCATTGGCGGAATGGAAACAACAAGACGATACAGCTCAAGACAATACTGTTACCTGAAACATCCCCTGATATCAAACACTAGGCAATATTTGAGTTAAATTGATATCAGGGGGAACCATTCACTACATAAATACCCAGTACACAGCGGCTGCCACAATAAAGCGGTAGATAGCAAATGGGATAAAAGATATACGCTTAATCAATGCCAGAAAAGTTTTAATGGCGACTAACGCGACAACAAATGCAGTAACAAAACCAACAACAAACATTGGGATATCAGAAGCACTCAAAAAGTGCAGGCTCTTATATAAATCTAATCCACTTGCTCCCATCATCATCGGTACAGCCAAAATAAACGAGAATTCTGATGCAGTATAACGATTAACCCCCATCAGCATTCCACCAGAAATTGTCGCACCTGAACGGGAAAATCCCGGCCATAAAGCCAGACACTGAAAACAGCCAATCATAAAAGCCTGACGATAAGTAATATCATCCAGCCCTTCTGCTTTTGGTGTTTTAGGTTTCAAGATTTCTGCTGTAATTAGCAACCCACCACCAATAACCAAGGCGTACATCACGCTTTGTGGGTTAAACAGTGATTTGATGACATCGTGGAACACCAACCCAAGTGTCACCGCAGGTAGCATTGCCAAAATAATATGGCTCAGTTTCAGTTTGCCATTGGTTTTACCTTCATGAGGAACTTCACCAAAGTGGATGCCAATGAGTCCAAACAAGCGACGCCAAAACACGACTACCACAGCAAGGATAGATCCAAGTTGGATAATAACTTCAAATGTTTCAGCTTTATCGCCAGTAAATCCCAACAGATGGCCAACAATGATCATATGGCCGGTAGAGGAAACAGGAAGAAATTCAGTTAGCCCTTCAACAACACCAAGAACCGCTGCATGAAACAAGGTAGAAAGGTCAGTCATATAGAGAGGTCGCCCATTAATAAATACCCGAAACAAGTAGCATGGAATAACCCCAGCTACCATTATTCCCATTGTCATTAATCAATTAACATGATTATCAAGCCTGGCACTACTGCACGCCAGTCTATGTAAGAACAATGACAATAATATGGCAGCTGAATTCACTACTGATCAGATTATTTTTTTCTTTCAATAATAACACCCACTTGACAAGCCTGTGCGACAGCACCCGGTTTACTCACTTTTATCCGTACCCACGGCGAATTAAAGCGTTTTAACAGTAGATCCGCTACCTCTTCAGCCACTCTTTCAACCAGAGCAAAATTCTGATTTTCTACATGACTGATAATCGCTTCGCTAACTTTGGCATAATCCAGACAATATTCGACATTATCACTGGAAGATGCGCGTTTATTATCCCATCCCATTTCGATATCGAACACTAACTTCTGTTTAATGGTCTGTTCCCAGTCGTAAACACCAATTGTGGTAACAACGACTAACTCCTCAATAAACACGATATCCATCACGTCATTTTCCTGTTTTTCAACTTGTCGGATACCACTTCCGACTAAATATGCGTATTATCCATGACTAGTCTAAGAAAACGACCATTATTATTGGGGAGACATTATGAGTGCTATCGCGCTTGGCATGATCATCTTCGCGTATCTTTGCGGTTCAATTTCCAGCGCAATACTTATTTGTCGCCTGGCTGGGCTACCTGATCCTCGTCAACATGGCTCAGGCAACCCAGGCGCGACAAATGTATTGCGAATTGGTGGCCGCAGTACTGCGGCAATAGTACTAATTTGTGATGTTCTAAAAGGGATGATCCCCGTCTGGTTGGCTTATCAATTCTATGTTCCCCCTTTCTATTTAGGAATTACAGCAATCGCTGCTTGTCTCGGCCATATTTACCCGATCTTTTTCCAATTTAAAGGCGGTAAGGGTGTCGCAACTGCTTTTGGTGCTATTGCGGCAATTGGTTGGGATCTGACAGGTTTGATGATGGGTACTTGGCTACTGACCATATTATTGAGCGGCTATTCTTCTTTAGGGGCCATCGTCAGTGCCTTGATAGCACCATTCTATGTCTGGTGGTTTAAACCCGAATTTACTTTCCCCGTAGCCATGCTCTGCTGTCTGGTGTTACTACGTCACCATGATAATATCCAGCGTCTGTGGCGCGGCCAAGAAAATCGTCTCTGGAACAAGCTAAAAAAGAAAAAAGAGATGGCCGAAAAAGAAAAAAACCGAACAGAAAAAGAACAAAGAAAAGAAGATTAACAACAAGACTGGATAAAAACCAGCAACTCATTGAGTTACTGGTCTTTTATTTTCATTATATCAAGAAGATTTATAATGGAGGTAATTCCGACAATGGCCAGCGGGCTTTGACTGTCACGCCAAGTGAGTCATTCACCTCTCCTTTTAGGCGGACCATGCCGGCAAGCGCAATCATGGCGCCGTTATCTGTACAGAATTCAGGACGCGCATAAAATACTTCGCCACCCAATTTTGCCATGACTTCTTCCATTTTAATACGCAATGCTCTGTTGGCGCTGACACCACCAGCCATCACTAGTCGCTTGAACCCGGTCTGCTCAAGCGCTCTTTTACATTTAATCGCTAATGTATCAACTACCGCGTCTTCAAAAGCGCGGGCAATATCCGCTCTAGTTTGCTCATCATCGCTGTTGCTATGAATAGTATTAGACGCAAAAGTTTTTAATCCTGAAAAACTGAAATCCAACCCAGGACGATCTGTCATTGGGCGAGGAAATACAAAACGCCCAGCTTCTCCTTTCTGAGCCATTCTGGAGAGTATCGGCCCTCCTGGATAATCCAATCCCAGTAACTTAGCTGTTTTATCAAATGCTTCACCAGCGGCATCATCTATTGATTCACCAAGTAGCTCATATTTACCGATACCCGTCACACTAATAAGCTGTGTATGACCACCAGACACCAGCAAAGCCACAAACGGGAATTCAGGGCTGTTATCTTCCAGCATTGGAGCTAGTAAATGCCCTTCCATATGATGAACAGGAATCGCAGGAACATCCCAAGCAAACGCCAGAGAACGGCCAATCGTCGCACCCACCAATAACGCACCGACCAGACCAGGACCTGCTGTATAAGCCACCGCATCAATATCTTTACAAGTTAATCCTGCCTCTTTCAAAGCAGCTTGAATTAAGGGCACTGTTTTGCGGATATGGTCACGTGAAGCCAATTCAGGCACGACACCACCGTAATCGGCATGCAGTTTAATCTGACTGTATAATTGATTTGCCAATAAACCGGCTTTGTCGTCATAAATTGCGATTCCGGTTTCATCGCAGGACGTTTCTATACCTAAAACTCGCATTACACTACCTATATTCCACAGAAGAGAACCAGTTTATCATTAATAAGCTAATTTGCGCGGCTTACATGCTGACTATTTTTTCTGCTTAGTCTATAATCACTCCTCTACATAAAATCCCTGTGTGGTTATCATCAATATTACGGAACTGATTTGCAGATCACCGTCGTAGTGTTGTTGTTTCAATTTGCTGTGGCGCTTTACAAAGCCGTGTTCATTGAAGTAAAATTCCGCACCATTTTAAGATGGCTGGCATCCCACGCCAGCAAGACCGATTTCTATTGAGGTGAGAGGCACATGCCGGTAATTAAAGTACGTGAAAACGAGCCATTCGACGTAGCATTGCGTCGCTTTAAGCGTTCCTGCGAAAAAGCAGGTGTATTAGCAGAAGTTCGCCGTCGTGAATTCTATGAAAAACCAACGACTGAGCGTAAACGCGCTAAAGCTTCTGCTGTAAAACGTCACGCTAAAAAGCTGGCTCGTGAAAACGCACGCCGCACTCGTCTGTACTAATCCTTGCGGTTGATCCGCATAGTGATTGAATTTGCAGACAACAGTAGTTGCAGATAAAGGCCGTGCTTTCCGAAAGGGAGCGCGGCTTATTGTCGTTCATCAACAGGCGTAAAAGGGCTTATGGCTGGACGAATTCCGCGCGCATTTATCAATGATTTATTAGCTCGTACCGATATCATCGATCTGATCGATGTTCGTGTGCCACTTAAAAAACAGGGTAAAAATCACCACGCGTGCTGTCCATTTCATAACGAAAAGACACCCTCGTTTACTGTTAATGGCGATAAACAGTTTTATCATTGCTTTGGTTGCGGAGCTCACGGCAACGCCATCGATTTTCTGATGAATTACGATAGACTTGAGTTTGTCGAATCCATCGAAGAATTAGCTGCTATGCATGGTCTGGAAGTCCCTTATGAAGCAGGTTCCAGTAGCAGTCAGATAGAACGTCATCAAAGACAAAACCTTTATCAACTGATGGATAAGCTTAACAGCTTCTATCAAAATGTATTAAACACTCCTGCTGCACAACAAGCCCGGCAATATCTGGCTCAGCGTGGGCTTAGTGAAGAAATTATCCACCGCTTCTCAATTGGTTTCGCTCCCGCTGGTTGGGACAACACCTTGAAGCGGTTTGCTCATAACGCGGAAGATCGTCGACAGTTAAATGACGCTGGAATGCTGGTCGCAAATGATAATGGCCGTACCTATGATCGCTTCCGCGAACGAATAATGTTTCCAATCCGTGACCGTAGAGGGCGCGTAATTGCATTTGGTGGACGTGTTCTGGGAGATGCGCTCCCAAAATATCTCAACTCACCAGAGACTGAAATTTTCCATAAAGGCCGCCAGCTATATGGCCTCTATGAAGCACAACAAAATCACAGTGACCTTTCACGATTATTAGTAGTTGAAGGTTATATGGATGTGGTAGCACTGGCGCAGTTTGGTATCGATTATGCAGTTGCCTCACTAGGTACTTCGACTACATCGGAACATATTCAATTACTTTTCCGCGCTACTGATAACGTCATCTGTTGTTACGATGGTGACAGAGCCGGGCGTGATGCAGCATGGCGGGCATTGGAAACAGCGCTCCCTTATCTGAATGATGGTAGGCAGTTACGTTTTATGTTTTTGCCTGATGGTGAAGATCCTGATTCACTAATCCGTAAGGAAGGCCGGAAAGCATTTGAACAAAGAATGGAACAATCTCATACATTGTCTGAATTTCTGTTCGAATCATTACTGCCACAAGTTGATTTGAGTAATCCTGAAGGGAAAACAAAACTCAGTTCACTTTCCGTACCATTGATCAACCAGATTCCGGGGGAGGTTCTGCGTCTCTATATGAGACAAGAACTTGGCAATATGATGGGTATCCCTGATGCAGTGCAGTTGGAACGTTTATTGCCGCAGCACCTGGAAAGTGGGAATAATTATCAGATGCCGCAGCTAAAACCGACAACTATGCGTATACTTATAGGACTGTTGGTACAAAACCCACACTTAGCCGCTTTAGTTCCTCCCCTACAGGGAATTATGCAGGCCAAAATTGCAGGCTTACCATTATTCATGGAGCTTGTGGAGGTTTGTCTTACTCAGCCAGGGCTGACAACTGGACAACTGCTAGAGCAATATCGTGATAATAAATTTAGTAAACAACTTGAAAAATTAGCTACATGGAACGATATACAAGTAGAAGAAATAGCAGAAAATACATTTCGTGACGCGCTGGATCATCTTGTTGACTCAGCGTTAGAAGAACGTTTAGACATTCTTATCGCCAGAGCAAGAACTGAAGGCCTGACACCGGAAGAGCGCGAAGAAGTTCGCTTGATTAATGAATCCCGTGCCAGAAAGTAAACACTGAATTCACGGCTTAAATGCCGCATTAGGTAGGGAAATAACCCTACATTTTGCCGCTATAAGTGGGCAGCGGCAATATAACGAAAACGCCCTTAAAAGTTATTGTTGGCAGATTAGTTTCGCCGACCGACACCAACCCAAATACTCTGAAGTGTGGATACCGTCTTATGGAGCAAAACCCGCAGTCACAGCTAAAGCTACTTGTCACCCGTGGTAAGGAGCAAGGCTATCTGACCTATGCTGAGGTCAATGACCATCTGCCGGAAGATATCGTCGATTCCGATCAGATCGAAGATATCATCCAGATGATCAATGACATGGGCATTCAGGTAATGGAAGAAGCACCTGATGCCGATGATCTGATGCTAGCAGAAACCGCTAACGACACAGATGAAGACGCTGTGGAAGCTGCTGCGCAAGTACTGTCTAGTGTTGAATCTGAAATCGGTCGCACCACCGACCCGGTACGTATGTACATGCGTGAAATGGGTACCGTTGAGTTATTGACCCGGGAAGGTGAAATTGACATTGCTAAACGCATTGAAGATGGCATCAATCAGGTACAGTGTTCCGTTGCTGAATACCCTGAAGCAATCACCTACTTACTGGAGCAATATGACCGTGTGGAAGCAGGTGAGGCTCGCCTGTCAGATCTCATCACTGGTTTCGTTGACCCGAACGCAGAAGAAGAAGTTGCACCTACTGCCACCCACGTTGGTTCTGAACTTCCACAGGAAGAGCTCGATGATGATGAAGACGACGATAATGAAGACAGTGATGACGATGGTGATGATGACAACAGCATCGATCCAGAATTAGCGCGCCAGAAATTTCAAGAACTGCGACAACAGTATGACATCACCCGTCAGGAAATTAAGGAAAACGGCCGCAATCATCCAAATACTGCGGCCGAAATCTTAAAACTTTCAGAAGTTTTCAAACAGTTCCGTCTGGTGCCAAAGCAGTTTGACTATCTGGTCAACAACATGCGTTCTATGATGGATCGCGTTCGCCTTCAAGAACGCCAGATCATGAGAATGTGTGTTGAACAGTGCAAAATGCCGAAGAAGAACTTCATCACTTTGTTCTCCGGTAATGAAACCAGCAACATTTGGTTTACTGCTGCAAAAGCAATGAATAAACCGTGGTCTGAAAAACTCCTTGAGGTGGAAGAAGAAGTACAGCGTAGCTTGCAAAAACTTCGTCAAATTGAGGAAGAAACCGGTTTAACCATTGAACAGGTGAAAGACATCAACCGTCGTATGTCCATCGGTGAAGCAAAAGCCCGCCGAGCGAAAAAAGAGATGGTTGAAGCCAACTTACGTTTGGTTATTTCAATTGCCAAAAAATATACCAACCGTGGCCTGCAATTCTTGGATCTGATCCAAGAAGGCAACATTGGCTTGATGAAAGCGGTTGATAAATTTGAATATCGTCGTGGTTACAAGTTCTCAACTTACGCCACATGGTGGATCCGTCAGGCAATTACACGCTCAATTGCCGACCAAGCTCGTACCATTCGTATACCCGTTCATATGATTGAGACAATCAACAAACTCAATCGTATTTCCCGCCAAATGTTGCAGGAAATGGGGCGTGAACCAACGCCGGAAGAGCTGGCAGAACGTATGTTGATGCCGGAAGACAAGATCCGTAAGGTACTAAAAATTGCCAAAGAACCTATTTCAATGGAAACACCAATTGGTGATGATGAAGATTCACATTTAGGTGATTTCATTGAAGATACAACGCTGGAACTGCCGCTGGATTCTGCAACCTCAGAAAGCCTGCGCTCAGCAACCCACGATGTCTTGGCTGGTCTGACCGCTCGTGAAGCAAAAGTACTGCGTATGCGTTTCGGTATTGATATGAATACTGACCATACATTGGAAGAAGTCGGTAAACAGTTTGACGTTACCCGTGAACGTATTCGCCAGATCGAGGCGAAAGCACTACGTAAACTACGTCATCCAAGCCGTTCTGAGGTTCTACGTAGCTTCCTTGATGAATAATCAATTTTATTCATTCTGACTAAAAAGCGTCTGCTCCGGCAGACGCTTTTGTCTTTTATATCGGCAATACTCTATACCCGTCATCTTTCAAGTTGCCTCTTTGTTGGCTGCACTCACTCACCCCGGTCACATAGTTAGCTATGCTCCCGGGGATTCGCTCCCTTGCCGTCGCGATGTATCTTGAAATATATAGGGTATAAATCCTCTGACAGCAGAAATATCATCACAGGTTCCTCTGATATAACTCAATCAACATTCTTTCTAGCCGATAGATAAAAAAGTCGTTTTCCATCTGGTGATTAAGGAAGAATGAAAGGGATATGATTATCATTCAAATAATAACTTATAAAATATATTTTTATCGGAATAATATATGACCAGATGGTACAAAATCGCTTCTGAGAAATTAATCCAGTAACGGATAAAAACGTTAAATAGACCATAAAAACAACTAATATATATCACTCCCCGTTTTCACTACTTACTAAAAACGCAATTTTGCACATAAAATGATCATACGAATTTACAAAGCTAGACCGCGAGCAAAACTGTACGTATAATCCTTCCCATTCAACGGCCCCTTAGCTCAGTTGGTCAGAGCAGGCGACTCATAATCGCTTGGTCACTGGTTCAAGTCCAGTAGGGGCCACCAGATTTTTCAACAAGTTATATACTGTTTGCTTGACCTGATATAATCACCTGGGACGTAGATGGGACGTGGCTGTCAAAAATCACATCTATTTGCCTTGCGTGTTCGGTTAAATGATTAGGCGCTAAATGAGCATAGCGCCTTACCATTTCTATACTCTCCCATCCTCCCATTTCTTGCAGAATTGACAATGGAACTCCTGATTGCACAAGCCAGCTAGCCCACGTGTGTCGCAAGTCGTGGAATCTGAAATTCTCTATACCGGCTCGTTTCAGTGCTGAATTCCACGCCGTGTTATCATCAACCCGCATCTTTCTAACTGCTGGTGTCATCGTTCCATCATTTCTAATTGCAGATTTTTTGTGCACGAACACCCATTTGTGATGATTCCCTATCTGGTTACGCAGCACTTGGCACGCTGTATCATTTAAAGCCACTCCGATAGCCTTTCCTGATTTACTATCTTCAGGGTATATCCAAGCTACTTTTCGTTGCATATCGATTTGCTGCCATTCCAAGTTGATGATATTTGACCTTCTCAATCCCGTCGTTAATGCAAACTTAACGACGGATTTTAATGGCTCATGGCATTCTTCTATAAGTCTTTTGGCTTCGTGATGTTCGATCCATCGTATTCGTCCATTCTTCGGCTGACTGGTTTTGATTATTGGTGCTCTATCTATCCATTTCCACTCTCTCTCTGCTGCCCTGAGTAGCGATTTTATGAGCGCCAGGTGCAACCCTTTTGTGGCCTTTGCCGCTGGCTTTGGTGTGTAAGAGGGGATATCTTTACCCTTTCTTTTATTTGCTTCACACTTTGATTGCCAATTTTCCAGATGTTTTCGATTCTCCATTTTTGCTACTGCGGAATATATCTTTTCAGCTGTGATATTTTTTATGATCATCCCAGAGAAGTGGATTAACCAAAACTCTATCATGCTCTTATCTTTATCTATGGACTTCTTATCGGCTTTTTCCTCTATCCATCGGACACAAGCTTCTTCAAACGTGACATCAGGATAATCACCGAGTTTATCTACCCTCCATAAATCAGCTCTCAGTTTGTCATGCAATTCCTGCGCTTGCCGCTTGTCCTCTGTGCCAAGAGATTGCTTAATTCTCTTGCCGCCTGGGATCGTGATGTCGGCGTACCAGGTCTTGTTTCTGCGGAATATTGACATTTGTTACCTTCCTTAGCGTCAACCGCGCTCACTTTTATAGTGTTGATCGGATTGTTTAGTGCAGCAATACAATTTTGTCGAGTGATGAGATATGGTGATTGTGGTTTTGATGGGTCTTTTCTTGCTGCCACCAGCCTGCCGGTTCTAATCCAGTTTCTTAATGTCGGCGGTGATACACCAACAAAGTCGCACGCTTCGTTAAATGTCAGAGGGTATCTATCCATTCTTACATTCCTTTCCAATATCCCGAACATACTGAGAAAGCCAGTTTTTCGGACTGGCTTTTTTCTTCTGATGCTCAGACATAATTAATTTAAACTGCGGTGTATATTTATCGAGTATTGCTGTGACTGTTTTATCGTCGTATTTGTTAAGAGCAGTTAGCTCACGTAAGCATTCCCTTGCTATTTTGCGGCGTCCGTTCTCAAGGGCCCAGTTATCGTGGCTCATTTTGAGCTACTTTATTCCCATATTTTTCACTTGCTGCTTTCCATGCATTATATGCAAGATGAACTGAAAATATTGCATAACAATTACGTTCGTTTTGCCATATCAATTCTTCAGCACGCATCACATATTTATCTATCATCCATTGTTCAAACTCTGCACGTAATTTATCCATATCACACATTAACTAATGTATCTTTCCAGTCGATATCTTTTAAATCAACAATCGCGACTGGCATAGAAAAATAATCAAATGTCGCGCTAGAAGATTCAAGCCATAATCCATCGTTTGATCTCGGCTCTTTGAGATATGCATATATAATTCCGTCTTTGTCTGCGGCTAGATACTTTATAAATCTCAGAACTGTTAATTGAATGCCGAAATAATCGACGGTCTTTGTTTCTATCGGTAGTGATTTAATAAGTTTCATGTGATTTTATTTCCTGTATAAATTCAATGTTATTAATTGGGGACTCATTCCCCCATGTATGCCATCCCTGAATTTCTTCTCTTGCGAATAGTTCAATGCGTGTGACATTTCCATATAGTTGTTCAAGTCTGTTTCTGACCTCCCACGGCTTTTGTGAATGCTCTCCTGTGCAAGAGAAAACCACTTGCTTCACTGCCGCACTAATCCGTTCAAGTCCGTTTCCGCGAACCGCGAGCAATACATCCTCTGTATTTGCCCGCGTGTAGTTACCCATTCCGATCGCCGTTTCTTTGTTTAATATCTCCATGAAATCAAAGAAATCTTGAACTCCGTTTTTATCTATCCGATCGCCAGCTAATTTATTTAATTTCACCCATGTGAAGAGCTTCATTGTTTTAACTTTGAATCCCCAAGCTTCGGCTAATTTAATTGCCTCCACTACAAAATTACCCGTATACCACATTGCTAGAACTGAGTTGTCGGCCGCTATAGAATGAATGGGGAGTTTAGTTAAATCGAAGAAAGATGTTGTCTTATAGTGATTGTCCGCCGCACCGTTTGAAGCTTTATTATTGTACTGCCACGGTGGGTCGGCATAAATAAGTTCATATTTCATCAAACTAAATCTCACATAGTAATTTAAGATTGAGTCACTTTATTTTCAATGAAATTTCTGTTGCAACTTGATTTATTTTATCACTCATATCTTGCAGTGATTTAATGTCGCTACGACGAATTTCTAATAAAATTAATTTCTTAATTAATTGCTCTAGACGGGGATAATAGCCGATTGTTTGCAATCTCTCTTGACCGATGTTTTTACCTTCTTTGTTTATTTTAATCTCATTAAGAATGAACTGATACTCATCTGATGTGATGACATATTTATCTAATCTTATTTCCATGCTCACTCCAATTATTCATAATTTTCTGCCGCAATCTGGACAATAACGAAAATAATACACAATTCCGGGATGAGGAACTTCTTTGCGCTTAGTGTCAATATTGAATTTATCAATTATTTTATCGAACTTGCTTGTTTCTTCTTCCCATTCAGCTGTTGATATTTTCCGAGTGCCGATCATGCCGGCAATGCAATTACATTCGTCATCGTTCATATCTAATCGCTCCAACAAGATAAAGCCTCTTTCGCTGCATCGTGCGGATGAATATATTTCCAGTCTCCATCTTTTCTAGAATATGATTCGATTTCGCACTCAGCCGCTTCTTTTGCTTCTGATAAACTAGCTCCGCGATACACGAGAGTATTTATCATGTATCGCTTGAACATTCGTTTCCATATGAAATAGAAATAGTGACAGAGATAATCATTCATTATTTATCTCCGGCGCGTCAGGCTTAATAAATTCAGCCCAAGCCAATATTTTTTCATTTTCTTCCAATAAATCAATCCAATCTGAATAATCAGGATGTGAATATTCTCTTGCCCAACCGACTATATTTATCCAATCGTAGTGATCGTCTGATATTGCCCAGTCAGGTAAATCGTCGTGCCATTCATATTCATGTTTTCCTGTTGGAGTTGGTTTATTAACATAAATTAACGTTGAAACATAAAAATGATGTTTAACAGGGTCACAAACAAGTTCGTATTTATTTGTTTCTTCGTTGTAAAGATAATAATCTTTTTTCACAGTTCGTTTAACATAAGCCCAATATTTTTTCTCTTCACCAATATTAATTTTAGGATGTCCTGTAAAATTCCAGTCAATATTAAGCATTGATTCAATTTTTTCTATTACTTGTCCGAGCGAACCTGAATCATTTTCTGCTTTAATACCGGCCGCATTAGCTATAGCAGCAAGACCCTTGCAAGAGTCATAAAACATTTCTTTATAGCTATCGCGTTCTTTACGAAGAAACTTCAATTTATCAGCAATCTCATTCAAAATTAAATAATCGTCACAACTTGCTACTCTTGCTAATTCGTGACATGCGGATATTAAAGATTCTGTATTTTTAGTCATGATAATTACCTCTTTTTAACAATCATATTTTCACAAATTTCTTTAGCTCGATGACAAGTGTCAATATCGAACCATCCAAAGTGGCATTCACATTTATTAATTCCCAATTTTCTTGCTAGCCATTTATACGCATCCGTACGCGTTAATTTCCCCGACTGCCAGATTTCTTCAAAATAACGCTTGCTACTTAGTCGAGCGTTCCGAGTTGCTTTATCTGCCAATGTGCCGAGCGGAATATCTGTAAACGGGTGCATGCCCACATACGCGCTACACGATGTGCAGATATATAGCCACGGCCATTTACTGTGGATTTTGCCAAATATCTTTTCATGATGAGCTATTGTTACATGTCCATTACAGTAGTGACATGCTGTGGGAATTGGTAATGGGTCTTTAACCCGCTGAATAGCTCTTGTGTCAGGGTTCCAGGGTGTTCTTTTCATATAAAACCCCTCTGTTTAATTAATATAATTTCCTACATATTGATTATCCATCTCAGACAATAATTTAGTTCTCAACTCCGTAAGAATCTGTCGCTCTTCATGCGTACTACATGAAGTAAATGCAGTGGAATATTCAACATGATGCTTATTTAAGTCTTCATTAAACGAGATAAAAATTTCTAACTTCACAGCCATAAATCACCTCACTTAAATTGATTGATTTTTACATCTTTCAGGATTTCCGAGAATAAATACACTATGAGTAAAATCGTCTAACTTTTCTTTTTTCTCGACTTCTCTTTTTTCCTTTTTTCTCTTTTTATCTTTATGTCTTTGGCATTCAGTACAGCTACCATTTGAAACGTATCTTAGCGTGTGCCCTCGCGGGCACGGATCGCCTTTAAATTTTTCACCATATATCATAACTATCCTTACATTTATTGTCTTAGATGAACTCTAAAACGGAATGTCGTCATCAAAATCTATTGGTGGCTCATTGCTTTGTGGAGCGGAGGATTGAGCTGGACGCGAAGGAGCGCCACCACCGCTGAACTGCTGAGATTGTTGCTGTGGTTGTGGCTGCTGTGGTGCTCCCCAAAATTGAGATTGTTGTTGCCCTGAATATTGCTGTTGTGGCTGCTGCTGCCCCTGCACATTGCCGCCAAAATCCAATTTTTCGACAATAATTACCGCCGCTGATCGCTTGGTTCCGTCCTGCGCCGTCCATTCTTCCATGAGAAATTCACCCGTCACTACGACCTTGATCCCTTTAGTTAAGTACTGGGGCAGCTTTTCAGCCTTAGCCCCAAACATCTTGCAGACTACCCATGATGTCTTTTCGTGCTCCCCATAGCCTTGTTTAACTGGTAGAGAAAAAGAGGCGATCGGCTTCCCTGCCGGAGTCCATCTTTGCTCACAGTCCCTACCCAAATTTCCACTAACTGTGATTATATTGATTGCCATTTATGCCGCCTCATTTTGCTCAAGTTCTGATTTTTTCAGCTCATAGGCTTCTTGAGCTTTTATTTGCTCCGGTGTATCCCTGAGTGACTTATAAGCTTCGGCGAATGCGGCCTTGAGCTCCTTCATATTTTCCGCTTTACTTGCAAAATCAGTGAAGTGAGCCAGGTCTATCTCAGCTTTACTTCTTCCATCATTTAGCCAATCCATTAACCGCTTACCCGTATTTTCATCAATAACAGTGAAATCGGCATTACTGAATAGCCCGGTTCTGTCCTTGCTTGCTGTTGCTGTATGAGTCCCATGATTCAAATCTAGAACTGTAGTGAATTCATATTCAACCCCGTCGCGCTGCTCTGATTTCATACCCAGCTTATCAACCCGTTTTTTCCCATTGCCATTATCAACCTGGGCTGTTTCTGTTTTACTGCGCATTGTTGCGATAATATTCATATCTGAACGAAGAATAGAGTCGAGAAATTTATTGTGGCGCGGGGTGATGTCGCTCCATGCTGACCAAGTGTTTCCGCGATATTTGGCTTTCGCAAGACTATCCAGCATTTCAAGACAGCCTCCAGTGCCACTCCATTCATGTGTAATACTGTCGATTATCAGATTATTGTAGCCGGCATCCTGTGCAGCGCCGATTGCTTCAATAAATCGCTCCGGGGTAAATGGCGGACTTAATTCCAGAACATCAAAGTTGAATCGATCAGAGTACAGCGATGCACTTCCTTTCTCAGTATCAATAACAGCTGTTGTGCCGCCAAGTCCTTTTGCGATTGTTAATGCTCCGTATGTTTTACCCGAACCGCTCGGCCCCGTTAAGGCCAGCCGCAGTTTGGCCTGTTTTCTCATTGCTTTTGCAAATTTCATTATTATCTCCGATAAAAAACCGCCTAACTGACGGTCTGAAATGTCATTCTCTTGTGAATAGTCCTGACTCGCTCAACATCACCTTCGCAATATTTAGCGACTGTTGAGATTTTCCCGTCCCGGACAAAATCCCATACTTTACTACCGTCAATATCCTCGCCCGTTTCAGAGCCTTTCTGCGGCAAGCTAAGAACATGGCATAACTTATCAAGCGACACTCTGTCGCCGTGCCCGGCCCAAGCTGTCATTGTATCGAACACTTGTTTATCCCAAGGTCTCGCTCCGAATGGGATAAATCTTGGAGGGCTAATGCCGAGTACAACAGCGCGTTGAAACATAAATCTCAAATCAAAGCCAGCTATATTGTGACCAATGAAGACCGGGGGTATCCCGCGCGACGGGTCGTAATTGCTTTCGAGATAATGAAATAAGTCAGTAATAATTGCAGATTCTGAATTTTCCCAGTTCTCATCAAAAAACGTCACAACAGGCTCATTGTTAATTGCTACACTGACACAGCAAATTTGACCGAACCCGCCGTCGAAGCTAGTTTTTCGCCAGTCCTCTTCCGCAACTCTTTCTCTGTTCTCAGCAAGCCATTCGTCAATACTTTCTTGTTTTTTAAAGTTACCCGGTGCTTTCACATTATCGAGAAAAGATTTTTTAACTGATTCGCTCTGAGATGGGATTGTTTCAATATCAATATAAATATTCATTTTGTTTCCTGTAATTAAGTAAAGTCGCCGTTAAGTTCAATAAAGCTAATCGGCATATTCATATCCAATCCTTGGATAGAGCGCTTATATTCAATCTCCATGTGCTCGATAATTTCTTTATCTGAATAGCCGATTTTTTTATAGAATTCCGTTTCTTTGCTTTTTTCCTGATGTTGATGAGAGTTCATTTTACAAAGCCTCGATTTTGTAACCCTTATTTTTGAAATACTCTTTTACTTCGTTGAAACAAAGATTAGTTGAATTAAGTACTTCCTCGGAATTTCCACGTATAACAACATTTCCGGTTATTTCGATTTCATTTACTTTGCTAGTGTGATTGACTTTAAATGAGTCACAGTTGACTATAAGCATAATTACCTCAAAAAAATTAGAATTAATGTCGAGAAGAGAATTAAACAAGCGGGAAATAACATAGCAAAGAGCCATTCTTTAATCATACGCATAACTTAATCTTAAGCAATACATAGACATAAGCCATATTAGCGGGCTGTTTGTGTTTATTGCCATATTAGCTCCTGATTGAGCCACATCAAAAATATGTTTGTTTATTTTCATAATTAATAGATTATTTTTAAGTGAGTCATATTTCCAGAAGCGATAACTTTGATGCAATTCTTCGCGTACTTTTCTGGAATTCCGTATTTTATTAACCCTTGCAGAGATTCATTGTTAATACGTTTACGATGTTCAATGTCAGCCATACGACGAATTTCTTCATCTTTCTGACGCTGAATTTCAGCAAGACGGGACCGTTCAGCGGCTTCTGCTTTGCGCCGCTCAGCATCAATTGCAGCTTGTTTTTCACGCTCAGCACGCTCTAGGGCTTCAAATTTTTCACGTTCTGCACGCTCCGCTGCCGCCTTGGCTTCAGCTTCTCGTCGTGCTGCGGCTTCGATTTCTGCCAACGCTTTACGCTCAGCATCGATACGAGCCTGCTCTGCTGCCTGCTGCTTAATTTCTTCCTCGCGAGCAATACGAAGACGTTCATGTTCGGCTTTCTTTTCTGCCAAATCTCTATCGAATTTTTCATTCATTAACAGAGCGATTTCATGATCGACTTCAACTTGTTTTGCAAGTTCCGCAGCTGCTATTCGAGCATCTTCTTCGCGCTTAATACGCTCTTGTTCTGCTTCCCAGTCAGTCAAAGGCTTACGAACTTCATCACGTAGCTCATTGCATGCATCAACAAAGCGCTTAATTTCTTGCTCTGCTGGTCTTACAGCTTCTTTGAGTCGCTTAAGATACTCGCGACCCGGTTTTTCTATTGCTGTTTTGCTACGTGAAACCTGTGCAGCTAATGACGCGATTCTGTCACGACCTTTTTTTGTTGTTAAATCTGGAACTTCATTTACTGATTCTCGAATTTTATTTAAAAATCCGTCAAGCCCGTTTGAGATATACAGAGCCGGGGCCTGTTCTGGTTTTATATCGATAACAATCAATTCATTTTTATCTGACATTGTTTAGTCCTCATTAAGTGTTATTACCCCGACATTCCTTCAACTTTTGCCGGAAAAGTCAAATAATAGTTAAATTCAGCCCCGACTTCTTCAATGCAAACCGGGTAGTCAAGATTAGTTTTATGTTGAAGTTCATTTATCTCTTTAGTCTTTGTTAAATCATAAACAGATAAGTCATTATCTCCAATTGTATAAAATCCAAGTCTTTCCGACGGACATTCATCTAAAACTTTTTGCAATTTATTAAGCCATATTTTTTCTTCACTGTTTAATTTACTCATTAATTTCTCCGTTAATAATTAGCATCCCTGCCAGTTAATTAAAAGTTAATCCATTGCCGCGCGTTATTTCTATTTCTCCACGCGAGAGAAACATACATTTTGCGCATTTCAGAACCGCGACGATAGATTTTAGCTTCTGATAAATAGCGAGCTTGTTCAGCTTTACACTCAGTTGAAAATTTCATTTTTGATTTCATTTTTAATCCTCTAATTCGTCTGGATAGCTCATCCAACAGTCGAGTCTAATAAATCTATTATCAGATTCGATAACAACATTTTCGGGTTCAACTGTTAGCCATCCGCCGTTAAACTCATCTGGAATTTCTAGTTCACGGCTCTCCCAATCTTCGAAGTGTTCTTTTAGCAGTTCAATTAGTTCTGCTATTGTCATGATAGTGCACTCATATTATTGACGTTCGCTTTCAATCCAAAATTCAACCCATTGCTTAGCGCTATCTATTCCCCAAAGATTGGCGGCAGCGTTTTTATTTGCATGTTCGGCAGTAGATTCAGATTCTGAAAAAGAGATATATAAGCCATTATCAGTGAATATATCTTGAACTTCTTGTGATGTGATTGTGTTCATTGTTTAATCCTATAGTTAATTGATAGTTGGCTTCCCTGCCTATATATCCATATTTTCCCAAGCGTGGCGAAATGAATTCACGCAATCAGTCCTGAAATTATTTTTTCAGACATTTGTTTTGCTTCATTTAATTTATTCAATCTCTCAGTTAGCTCTATTTTTTTACTATTTAGAGCATCAATGAGAAATTCTTTGTCAGCTGGAGCGTTAACACATAAATTACCCAGTACAGATATACACAATTCATTCGCTTTGTAAGGAATCACCTGCTCTATACGTTTGATATCATTCCTTGTATCACGTATTTCGCTTAATAACTTTTCAAGTTCCACTTTTATTCTCCTATGATTAACTCACCACAGCCCACTCAATCTATAAATGAGCTGGAATTAGTTAATTGAAATAAACTTCAATTCGGCATATCTGGCACACTGTTAATTCATTTTCAATAACGCATTTCTCTGCTTCTTCCATTGTGTTGAAAGAATGAGCGAATTTGATATCCTCAGTTTGTTCGCCTTCGTACTCTACATATTTCCCAGCGACAACATAAAATGATTTTTTCATAATTAATGCCTCATATTATCTAACTGAATAAAGCCAAGCATCTTGCAAACAGCGACTACCCGTAATTTCCGGCTTATCATTACTCTTTAAAGCAATAATCAGATTTGCAATGACATCAGTTTCATCGACTGGCTTAATAATTGAATCGATAATTTCATCAACTGAACGACTTCTGGGTTTTGCTTCATACTCAGCGCGTTTTTTATCCCAAAAAGCCATTTGTTTTGCCAGGCGACGAGACTTTGCATTGTCTTTTTTGGGCTTAACAGTGACAGTTGGTTTAATTTCGCTGTCTGCCAGACTCTTAAGAGTGAGAACAGGACGGTTTGAAGTAGCCATATTTTTTTGCCTCCTCAGTAAGTTTTAGTTGTGGACTTCCACACCAAAACCTACTCGTGGGGTTGCTCTAACACTTATTCAGAGCGATTAATCGTCATATTGTTAAAGAGCGGAACTTCCTTTTAGTTAGTTCTTGAATCCCATCATGCGAAGCCAGCTATTTAGTTCTTTGCGGCTTTTGAAAACTGTAGTGCATAATTTGCCGCCATCTTCACATGACCAGTCGTGATACACCTGTACGTTTGGTGCATACTGTGTAACTCTTCCGCTGTTGCGGTTTTGTACGAGATATTGCTTACCCGTGAATTTATCTACGTACATTGTTGCGTTGTCGTAGTATGTGTTGTTGTAGTATGCTTTGTTGTTGTATGTGTAGCTGTAGTATGCGCCGTTGTGGTATACGCCGTTGTTGTATGCGTTGTTGTGGTATACGCCGTTGTTGTATGCGTTGTTGTGGTATGCGTTCATCGTGACTATCCTCTATTGTTCGTTGCGTCTGTGTCTTAGCACTTGCGAATCATCTACCTTTTCATACGCCGGTAGCGGCTACTTCGTGGGCTTTCCTTGCCTGTTCGCTGTGCTTTGATGCGATTAATAATACTGGCGGTATTAATTAAATGCAATACCGCCAGTATTAAAATTTTCAATAAATTAATATCACTTTGATTTTAAAATGAATTTATTTTGAAAATTTTTCTAGATGGGAGGGAATTAGGCTAGTTTGGTGAGAAGAGGGTACAAAAAAGCCCTCCAAGGAAGGCTAACAGAAGTCTGCGAGATGCTGTGTATATCAAAAATATGACAAACGTAACAATTTCGCATGTTACTATTTGCAATTGAAATTTATATCATTAACCTGCTTTACTGCCCCTCTTCGCAAGCATCTCTTCAAAAATTTTATCAAAATGTGCTTTCCTGGCTTTCATCTCGCGCAAAAACCGCTCAGCCTCTTCATCGGGCAGACTGTCATAGACATCAAGCAGCTCTTTTTGTTTAGGAGTTAAGTATCTCGCTGTTTTTGCTGGCTCCTTTATTTCATTGTTATCAACAACATGTGTTGATAATTCACTGATTTCAGCAGCTAAGGACGGGCTGAAATCACAAACAGAGACATTCAATATTTTTGCAAAAGTTGATGCAACTCTTGCATTAAGAGCATTTCTGCCATTTAAATAGTGACCGACAGCGCCTTGTGATATGTCCATAGCATCAGCAATAGTCTGCTGACTAAGATTTAAAGATTTTTTCTTAGATTCGAAAATTGATTTTAGTCTCATGCAGTCATCTAGCTGCTCTTGAGTTAACGATTTTTTCTTATTCATTCACTAATTTTAATACCGTGGCTATTAAATTGAAAATACCGCGGGTATTGCATTTGTATAATACCGCTAGTATTATTCATCTGTGGGTTACAAGGAGAAATAAAAGTGAGAACAATCCCATTATCAGAATATGTGCTTGAAAAAGGGCAAGCAAAGGCAGCGGACGAGATCGGTTGTCACCAAACAGCCGTAAGCAAAGCACTGCGTACAGGCAGGAGTATTTACGTTATTCAGCTCCCGGACGGCAGAGTAAAAGCCGAAGAAATTAAGCCGTTTCCAAACCAGGTAAGTAAATAAATGACCGCGCGAGCCGGTATAGCTCGCATGCTCTTTAACAATCCGCGTCCTACGCTGCAAAGTGTAGATTCCCTGTTTAAGCAATAGGGATTCCCTGCCAGACGGGGAGCGTAACCCAACAATTGGGTTATTAACTTTTTAATTAA
>NZ_CAWNWY010000017.1:0-97057 GCF_963878365.1 Photorhabdus sp. HUG-39
ATAGCTGGATGAATCGCTTTCGCCGGATACTGATCCGATGGGAAAAGAAGGTCGAAAACTATGAAGCTATGTTACATTTTGCGTGCGGGATTATAGTTTGGAACAAAACCCTATTGGGATAGGCTCTTACTCAAAAAGTTATCTATCCAATGATAAACCAGGTGTTGTGATTGAATTCAAAACAGAAAAGGACGGGTGGCTATTTAATGAATTCACAACTGAACATAAGTGTGAATATAAAGGGGAAGCTGGAACATTATCGTATGGGTTAGGTAAAAAAGGATCGAAGTGCAAGGCTCCTCCTCAATATAATACAGGAGTTGAATTTAATAAATGGTTATCAACGAATGAAATACAAGCTCAGGTTGCTTATGTATTATTATCGAAAAAGCTCAAAAAATAGGACTTAACATCTATTCTGTTACCCTGTAATTATTAACCTTAAATTTTTTCAGATAAATAAAAAGGCTGAATCCAGTGAAGTACAGGATTCAGCCTTTATCAGTCATTAATCTGCTACGGATAAGAAACGGTTACGCTTCTCCTTGTACCGATTGAATCGCAGTCAGTACAACAGTGTAAATGATATCGTCTACCAAAGCGCCGCGGGACAAATCGTTCACCGGCTTGCGTATACCTTGCAGTATTGGCCAGCAAGGGCTGGTTGGAAGAAGAGTATAATTATGAAATAACTTCTTTAGAAAATTAGTAAATAAAATTTTGTATTATTTAGTGATTATTGTATATCGGTTATACTGTGTTTTTAATAAATAACAATTAATAAGCGTAAGAAGTTATAAAAAATAAAAATACAACTTTGATTTATAATTTCATTAAAGTCACAAAATATAATAATATAGAATCTTAAAGTGTGTTTTTGTTCTGGTAATTACTTTAATAACTGATAATATAGTTTAAAATACATAATTAAATTAAATTAAATTAAAATAACTAAAGGTATAAAAATGGAATGTAATCTAGCTGTAGAAAAAAATAAAAAGATGATTTCATCGGATACTGTACAAAAAAATAAGGAAATTAACTTATTTATATTTAATGAACATCAAGCTAACCTGCTTCACTATTTTTCCGAAGATATTGCTAAACGTGGTGGTCCACAGGTTAGCGGAATTAGAATGATTGTGGTACAAGCTGGTATTGAATTAAAAAAAATATTTTCAGAAATCCAACAAGAAGTGATTAGAGTATATTCTGATGGTTTAATGTCCGCTCTAGTTTTTGAAGGGATGAAAAAAAGTTACCAATGATATACTCCCTGATAAATTACCCTCGTTTTCTTCACTAGATAATCAATATGCTATCCTTTATTTGGCGGCTCGTAATCAAATCTTACTGGAACTTGTTGAACATAGAGCTTTTGCATATGATATTGAAAATTATGGTAAAATAGTGCGTCTGGTTGCTCATTTTAAAGAGGGAGGTTTGCAGGATATTGATTCTGAAAATAATAGAGTAGAATTAAGTTCTCATTCAGGCTTATCCCTTGGCCCTCACACCGAAGGACCATATTGGAGCGCAGTGAAAGTTAAAAATAGTCACTCTCCTTCACCGTCTTCTTTGATTTTATCATCAATGTGGAATCCTCTAATGGAACCTACATTTGTTATTCCAATGCCTGAAGTATTAGAAAGGGTAGGTGCAACTAATGTTTTGGCACTGTCGTCATACAACTTTAATTTTACATATAGTGACTCTTATGCCGACGAAAAGGGAGAAGATGGTAAGGGGGTATCTATAATAGATTTTAATGAAAAATTCTCTTTCTCTATCCGATATAACTCCTACCGTTTTTCTGTTGATGAAAAAGCCTCAGATGTTGTCAAGAAAGCATATGAAATATTTTGTCAGGCAGTTAACGATGCTATACCGTATCGATATGTATTAACACAGGAATCTGCAATTGCTATTAATAATTATCGAGCATTACATTGTCGGGATATAGTAAAGGATAATCGTCGATTGTTAGTTCGGTTGTTTGGTCTTGCAAAATATGCGGAAGGAGTTGTTATCTCAGATGATCCTTTATTGCTTAAAGGCTAAATAATTACTCGTTGTATTATTACAATGAAATTTAATAAAGTATAGTTATATTTAATTTTTTGTAATGCTATATTAAATGGCACTTTTAAAGTTCTGCACTAATACTTTTTGGTTTTTTTGATCGGATTTGTAAGTATGTCACATTCTTTTGCAAAAAGGGTTGACTGAGTGTGAAGTACAATCATGAAATTCTATTGAATAGCTTGCATTATTAATAATTTAAGCTATTTTAAAACGTTTAATAATATGTGGAATCATTATGGAATGGGACCTAATAGGCATACTAGCGACTATTGCTTTTTTGGCAGGTTTTTTTGATGCAATAGCTGGTGGAGGAGGATTAATAACATTGCCCGCGCTATTTCTAGCAGGAATAGAACCTATCAGTGCTATGGCTACTAATAAATTTCAAGCAACTTCAGCTAGTATATCAGCTACTGTAACTTTTGCGCGTAAAGGGTTAATTGAGTGGAGAAAGTCAGTATTTTTAATAATTTTTAGTGTATTAGGAGGAATTAGTGGTGCATTATTTGTCACTGTGGTGAGTAAGAGAATATTAGAAGCTTGTGTGCCAATATTATTAATTGTCGTCGCAATTTATTTTATCTTCGCTCCGAAACTTAGTGGGATAAGTAATAGGAAAAGAATATCTGTATTGTTATTTTCATTTTTAGTCGCCCCGATACTTGGTTTTTACGATGGCATTTTTGGCCCAGGAACGGGTTCTTTTCTCATGATGAGTTTTATGTTCTTCTGTGGCCTTGAGATGATGCGGGCAATGAGTTTTACTAAATTAGCAAATGCTTCATGCAATATTGGTGCATTGTTTATTTTTATCACTAAAGGCGTCATTATATGGCCGTTAGCCTTAGCAATGGCTATCGCGTCCTTTGCTGGAGCACAGTTAGGAGCTCGTTGTGCTGTTAAAATAGGCCCTCGTTTAATAAGGCCGATGCTGATATTGGTATGTTGTGTGTTAGCGATTAAACTTATTAGTACTGAAAATAACCCGCTACGGATTATGATCCTTAATCTTCTATAAATTGTACTGAATTAAAACAAATCACCAGGCGGACTGAATTGTGTCCAATTTCATCAATTAAGATTGGTGTAGCATTTATACCCTATGGATTTCAAGATGGATCGCGACGGCAAGGGAGCGAATCCCCGGGAGTATAGATAACTATGTGACTGGGGTGAGTGAGTGCATCCAACAAAGAGGCAGCTTGAAAGATGACGGGTATATAGTGCAGAAGAATAAATTCAAAGGTCTGAACCTTATTAAGGAGGTCAGACCTTGATTAATTTAAGTGGGGCGCGTGCAAGAAACGGTTACGTTTCCCCCTGCGCTGATTGAATCGCAGTCAGTGCAACGGTGTAAACAATATCATCTACCAGAGCGCCACGGGACAAATCGTTCACCGGCTTACGCATACCTTGCAGCATTGGCCCGATGGAAACCAGATCCGCAGAACGTTGTACCGCTTTGTAGGTGGTGTTACCGGTGTTCAGATCAGGGAAGATGAATACGGTAGCTTGACCGGCAACCGGTGAGTTTGGTGCTTTGGATTTCGCTACGTCTGCCATGATTGCGGCGTCATATTGCAATGGGCCATCAATGATCAGATCTGGACGTTTTTCCTGCGCCAAACGGGTTGCTTCACGAACTTTCTCAACATCACTGCCTGCACCGGAGTTGCCGGTAGAGTAGGAGATCATGGCAACACGCGGTTCAATACCGAATGCTTTAGCTGAATCCGCCGATTGAATGGCGATTTCAGACAGTTGTTCAGCAGTCGGATCTGGGTTGATTGCACAGTCTCCGTAAACCAGAACCTGTTCTGGCAATAGCATAAAGAATACGGATGATACCAGCGAGCTACCCGGTGCAGTTTTGATTAACTGCAATGGTGGACGGATGGTGTTTGCCGTGGTGTGTACCGCACCGGAAACCAAACCATCAACTTCGCCCTGTTCCAGCATCAACGTACCCAGAACAACGTTGTCTTCCAGTTGTTCACGCGCAACGACTTCGGTCATGCCTTTGTTTTTACGCAATTCAACCAGACGTGAGACATAACGCTCACGTACAGCAACGGGATCAACAATTTCAATACCCGCACCCAGTTCTACGCCTTGAGCCGCGGCAACACGACGGATCTCTTCTGGATCACCCAGTAGAACGCATTGTGCGATACCGCGATCAGCACAGATAGATACCGCTTTCACAGTACGAGGTTCGTCACCTTCCGGCAGAACAATGCGTTTGCCCGCTTTGCGCGCCAGTTCTGTTAATTGATAACGGAATGCGGGTGGAGAGAGGCGGTGTGGGCGCTCAGAGTTTGCTGTCAGGGAGTCGATCCACTCTTTGTTGATATGGTGTGCGACGTAGTTTTGCAGTTTTTCGATGCGTTCACGGTCATCCGCCGGGACTTCCAGGCTGAAACTTTGCAGGCTCAGGGAAGTCTGCCAAGTGTTTGTATCAACCATAAAGACTGGCAGGCCAGTGTTGAAGGCACGTTCACACAATTGCTTAATCGGCTCGTCGATGGCATAGCCACCGGTCAGCAGAATTGCACCGATTTCAACCCCATTCATAGCCGCCAGACAGGCTGAAACCAGAACGTCTGGACGATCAGCCGAAGTGACCAGCAGAGAACCGGGACGGAAGTGCTCTAACATGTGTGGAATGCTGCGTGCACAGAAAGTCACGGATTTCACACGGCGGGTTTTGATTGCGCCTTCGTTGATAATACGGGCGTTCAGGTGTTTTGCCATATCAATGGCTCGGGTTGCAATCAGGTCAAAACTCCACGGAATGCAACCCAGGATTGGCAATGGGCTATTTTTGAACAGCGTGTTCGGATCGATGTTAGATACGATGGCTTTTGAGGATTCATCAAAGATCTCTGACAAATCCGGACGGGTACGGCCTTGATCATCAACCGGCGCATTCAGTTTGTTGATAATAACACCGGTAATGTTCTGATTTTTGCTGCCACCAAATTCAGCACGAGCCAGTTCGACACGTTCTTTCAACTGTTTCGGGGAATCATTACCTAGCGCCAATACGAATACGATTTCAGCGTTCAGGGTCTTGGCAATTTCATAGTTGAGAGATTGGGCGAATGAATGTTTGCGGGTTGGAACCAGACCTTCAATCAGAATGACTTCTGCGTTTTTGGTGTTTTCGTGGTAAAGAGCCACGATTTTTTCCATCAGCACATCTTTCTGATTGGTTGTCAGCAAAGATTCCACATGCGCCATGTCCAGCGGTTCAGCGGTCTTTATGCTGGAATGAGAGCGGATGATGGTGGTGGTTTGATCTTGGGTGCCACAGCAACGGGGTTGGGCGATAGGTTTGAAAACACTCAGGCTGACGCCTTTTTGCTCCATTGAGCGGATTACACCTAAACTAACACTGGTCAAGCCGACGCTGGTGCTAGTAGGGATTAACATAATTGTACGGGACACGGAAACCTCTTTACGGTTGCTCGTTGGTCAAAAATAGTACCGCCAGCAGTGGCTGGCGGTGGGTAAAGTGATTACGCGGTCAGGCGCGCTGCATCTTGAGCGATCACTAATTCTTCATTGGTTGGGATCACTAAAGCAGGACGGCTGTTGTCGGTAGTGATTGCACCGGATTTACCGAAGCGAGCTGCCAGGTTACGGTCGTGATCGTATTCGAAACCTAACAGAGCCAGTTTTTTCATCACCTGTTCACGAACCAGTGCGGAGTTTTCACCAATACCACCGGTAAAGATAATGGCATCCAAGCGGCCTTCCATCAGTGCGGAATAAGCACCAACGTATTTAGCCAGACGGTGGCAGTAGACATCCATAGCGCGTTTAGCATCGGCTTTGGTTTCATAGTTATCTTCTATATAACGGCAATCACTGGTGACTTCGGTCAGACCTAGCAAGCCAGATTCTTTGGTCAACAGTTTGTTGATTTGTTCAACGCTCATGCCCAGTGAATCATGTAGGTGGAAAATGATCGCCGGGTCGATGTCACCACTGCGGGTACCCATTACCAGACCTTCCAATGGTGTCAATCCCATAGAGGTGTCAACACACTGACCATTAACGATAGCCGAGATAGAGCCACCATTACCCAAGTGGCAGACGATAACATTCAGCTCTTCAACCGGTTTGTTGAGCGTTTTCGCCGCTTCACGGGAAACGAAGAAGTGGCTGGTTCCGTGGGCGCCATAGCGACGAATGCCGTGCTCTTTATACAGGTTGTATGGCAGGGCATAGAGGTAAGCCTCTTCTGGCATGGTTTGATGGAAAGCGGTATCGAATACAGCAACGTTTTTGTCAGCCAGGTGTGGGAACCCTTTTTTCGCTTCTTCAATGCCAATCAGGTGAGCAGGGTTATGCAATGGCGCGAATGGAACCGCATCTTTAATCCCTTGAATGACTTCATCATTGATGGTAACGGATGCCGTGAATTTTTCACCGCCGTGAACAATGCGGTGGCCGATTGCGGCGATTTGATCAGAAAGTTCTGGTTTTTCGGCCAGAATCGTATTAACAATAAAGTTCAATGCTTCACTGTGGGCTGCACCAGCACCTAAAGCGGCTTCATGTTTTGCGCCATCCATTTTCCACTTAATGCGGGCTTCAGGCAGGTTAAAACATTCAGCTAGACCAGAAAGATATTCTTCACCGTTAGCAGGATCGATGATAGCAAATTTCAGAGAAGAGCTACCGCAATTGAGGACCAGTACCAGCTTACTTGACATGGAAGTACCTATATCGTGTTTGTCATTGAGTCTTACAGATAAGACATGTGATTAATAAAGCGTCAATTACTCATCAGCGTAGAGCATATAGTGATGACATTAAATGATTAACATCATGCTAAGTGCAAAGAGCATGATGATAAGGTTTAAATTTTCAAAAAGGTAAAATATGCCGCTTTGCTGCTGTGTATAACATAAAAGTGAATGTAGGATACCGATAGCGAGCAGCAAAGACAAAATATACTTAATCCTACAAAAAATATTTTATCAGTTACAATGTTTTTTTAAAAAATATGTTTTTAATTGATTGAGGTCATGATGAGCGCAATACCTCCCCCCAGTAACGGATGGCTGAGAAAGATGCAACTGGGACAGCAATACATGAAAACTTGGCCGATTGAGAAACAGTTGGCACCCGCGTTCCCTGAAAATCGGATTATTAAGGCAACTCGTTTTGGTATCCGGTTTATGCCGCCGTTGGCTATTTTTACTCTGACGTGGCAAATCGCACTGGGTGGTCAGCTTGGTCCAGCGGTGGCGACGGCACTGTTCGCGTGTAGTTTACCGATGCAAGGGTTATGGTGGTTGGGGAAACGGGCATCAACCCCGTTACCCGCGGCATTGCTGAAATGGTTTCATGAAATCCGTGATAAATTCGCCGCAGCGGGTATCGCAATGGCACCTTTGCAGCAAACGCCAACTTATCAATCTCTCGCAGAACTGCTGAAACGCGCATTTAAACAACTTGATCGTTCGTTTCTTGATGATATTTGAACCGGGAGAAACCCGTTGCTAGATTATTGCAGTCAATGTACTGGAAAATCAGAGATGATGGTTCATGACGAAAAGTGGACACATTGTTGATCGCAACCGGAGATTTTCTCTTAATAAAATGGTCTACTAGCCAAGTTTTTGACACTAATATCTTCTTTTTTGTTGATAGAGGCCATTTTGAATAGCGAACTCTTGTGGGTATTGACCCTGCTACTGATAGCTATTGTTCTTTTTACCACCAATAAACTGCGCATGGATATTGTTGCATTATTGGTGATTATCGCGTTTGTCATGAGTGGAACGTTGACGCTCGGTGAAGCGACCAGCGGTTTTAGTGATCCCAATGTGTTGTTGATAGCTGCCCTGTTTGTTATTGGTGAAGGATTGGTAAGAACTGGCGTTGCTTATCAAATGGGGGATTGGCTGGTAAAAGCTGCCGGAAACAGCGAAACCAAAATGTTGGCATTACTGATGATGACTGTTGCAGGGCTTGGTGCGTTTATGAGTTCTACGGGTGTGGTCGCGATTTTCATTCCGGTGGTGCTCAGTGTCGCGGTAAGGATGAAAATTTCGCCGGGTCGGTTGATGATGCCCTTGAGTTTTGCCGGGCTTATCAGTGGCATGATGACATTGGTAGCGACGCCACCCAATATGGTGATTAACAGTGAGTTGATACGGGAAGGGCTTCCCGGTTTCAAATTCTTCTCTATTACACCTATTGGTATTTTGATGCTGTTTGCCGGTATGGGTTATATGCTGATCGCTCGCCATTGGTTGGGGAATAATCAATCGGATAAAGGCCATGATAAATGGCATCGTCGTACTTTCCGTGACCTTATCCGCGACTATAAATTATCAGGTCGCGCGCGTCGCCTGGCGATTCGCCCAGGTTCCCCGTTGATAGGTCTTTCTCTTGATGAGTCAAATTTACGTGCTCGCTATGGGGCTAATGTCGTTGGTATCGAGCGTTGGCGGCGTTTCCGGCGCGTTATGGTCAGTGCGATGGGCAATACAGAATTGAGAGAACGGGATGTGTTGCTGGTTGATATGTCAGACAGTGAGGTGGATCTGCGTCAATTTTGCAGTGAGCAATTATTAGAACCGATGGTGCTGCGCGGGGAGTATTTCTCTGAACAATCTCGTAACGTAGGTATGGCTGAAGTCTCTCTGATCCCGGAGTCGGATTTATTGGGTAAGTCACTGCGGGAAATAGGTTTTCGTACCTGCTATGGTTTGAATGTTGTTGGTATTCGACGTGATGGTGAATCGTTGTCGGGTAAACTGGTTGATGTGCCACTGCAACTTGGCGATATTTTGCTGGTTATTGGTGA
This sequence comes from Photorhabdus sp. HUG-39, assembly GCF_963878365.1. NCBI lineage: Bacteria > Pseudomonadati > Pseudomonadota > Gammaproteobacteria > Enterobacterales > Morganellaceae > Photorhabdus > Photorhabdus sp. HUG-39. Next base: position 8,915 of record NZ_CAWNWY010000017.1, read on the forward strand.
CTGGAAACTGATACGTATCCTGCAAACTAAAATGCGCGATTTTATTGTCCTTAATCTGCCGGTTGAGATCGAAGAGGTGGCTCCGGCAACGTCTCAAGCGCCACATGCGCTTTTTAGCTTGGCGCTGATGGTAGCCATGATGCTTACCGATGAAGTACCCAATGTGATTGCCGCATTGATAGCTTGCCTGTTGATGGGAAAATTCCGTTGTATTGATATGGAAAGTGCGTACCGCTCTATTCATTGGCCCAGTATTATCCTGATTGTCGGGATGATGCCGTTTGCTCTGGCATTACAGAAAACGGGCGGGATTGAGCTGATTGTCCGTGGCTTGATGGATATTGCGGGTGATATGGGTCCGAGGGTGATGCTGGTATGTCTGTTTATACTTTGTGCCGTAATCGGCTTGTTTATTTCTAATACGGCAACGGCGGTATTAATGGCACCGATAGCTATTGCTGCTGCACGTGAAATGGCAGTATCTCCCATGCCATTTGCCATGATTATTGGTGTGGCAGCTTCCGCCGCATTTATGACCCCGGTTTCGTCCCCAGTGAATACGCTGGTTCTTGGCCCCGGTGGTTATAAGTTTTCCGATTTTGTCCGTTTGGGCGTGCCATTTACCATGTTGGTGATGGTGATAAGTGTGCTGGTCATCCCTTGGTTGTTTCCATTTTAATGTGGAATATCAAGGCTAATTTCGTCCAATGACAGGCTGAATCCCGGTACAAAAACTTTCATAAAGTAATCCATCTCCTGGCTGTGACGATCAGCCAGGGTTTTTTCAAGTCGGGCTATCGCCAGATTGAATTCATGGTTACCTGCCGATAACTCTTCCAGACATTTGAGGTAAGCACACAGGGAATCGGCCTGTTTAATGATAAAAGTTTCTTCTGTTGTATGCTGGCTGTCATCTAGGATTGGACGGAAATCCTCTTGCAGCTCTGCTGGCAGCATGTCCAGTAATTTTTTCTGCGCGATTTTTTCTATTTTTTTGTATTCCCGTGCAATATGTGGATTGTGATATTTGACCGGAGTGGGTAAATCTCCGGTAATAACTTCGCTGGCATCGTGATACATAGCCAGCAACGCAATGCGTTCAGCATTTACATTGCCACCAAATTTGCGGTTTTTGATAATGGCTAAGGCGTGTGCGACAAAGGCCACCTGTAAGCTATGTTCCGATACATTTTCTGTACGTACATTACGCATCAGAGGCCAACGGTTAATCAGTTTCAAACGGGAAAGGTGGGCAAAAAAGTGGCTCATAATCATCTCTTACAGTAAATATTGTTTTTATTGTGAGCGGTGGATAGGGGTAAAGTAAACCTTAAAATCGTTTCTTATTTTTATCCCTTGTTTTCATAGGGAAATCTGCTATTTATCTAAACGGGTACCCAGACTGTATAGCAAGGTTGATATGATTAATTTACATTTATTATTAACTGGCAATGTTATAATCGTAATAGATATCATTTTTTAAATGAAATTTATATTTTTACTCCATTTTGCATACAGTTTATATACAAAAATTTCATATAATTTACAATAGTTTGTTATTTATCCAGGCGTTCTCTTGTATTAAGTTTAATAAATGCAATGTTTAATTCTTTTATATCTTGCTAATGCCTTATATAATCACTGCAAAAATCGTCCATAAAAATAAAAAAATTAGTCTGTGTTACCGGTAAAAAATGAAAATTTATTGACCTTATTTTGCAGAGAGTGATTAGTGGGTATCAATAAAGAGAGCTATGGACGTGGTTATCAAGGATTTCTATCTGACAGGTGAGGTTTTCACCAGTGAGGAAAAGTGGGTAGGCTAGACTTATCGGAATAGCAGAAATAAGTTTTCGCCTATTCCGATAGAACGCATGGTATGAATAATGTCCGTTATCAGCGATATTTTTCTATACCCGTTATCCTTCAAGTTGCCTCTTTGTTGGCTGCACTCGCTCACCACGGTCACATAGTTACCTATGCTCCCGGGGCTTCACTCCCTTGCCGTCGCGATGCATCTTGAAATCTATAGGGTATATAAACGGTTCTTATTTTTATTGATGATATTTGCCAATAAATCGGGCGAATTTCTGAATTGCCATCTCCAGTTCATCAAGCCTTGGTAGGGTCACGATGCGGAGATGGTCAGGTTCCGGCCAGTTAAATGCGGTTCCCTGCACTAACAAGACCTTCTCTTGTAATAAAAGGTCAAGCACCATCTTCTGGTCATCGTGAACATTAAAACGTTTCGCATCAATTTTTGGAAACATATATAAAGCGCCTTTAGGTTTCACGCAGGAAACGCCGGGGATTTGATTAATTAATTCCCATGCTCGGTTACGCTGCTCATACAAACGGCCACCAGGTAAAATGAATTCACTGATACTTTGGTAACCGCCTAAAGCAGTTTGAATAGCGTGTTGCATTGGCACATTGGCACATAAACGCATGGATGCCAGCATCTCCAAGCCTTCAATGTAGCTCTTTGCGTGTTTCTTCGGGCCATTTAATACCATCCAGCCTTGACGAAAACCTGCAACCCGATATGTTTTGGATAATCCATTAAATGTTACCGTTAACAGATCAGGCGCGAGGGCAGCAATTGAATGATGTTCTGCATCGTCATATAAGATTTTGTCGTAAATCTCATCAGCAAAAATAATCAAATTGTGTTGCCGGGCTATTTCAACAACTTCCAATAACAGCTCTTTACTATATACAGCACCCGTTGGATTATTAGGGTTAATAATCACAATCCCACGTGTGCGGGGCGTAATTTTGTTACGGATATCATTTAAGTCAGGAAACCAATCTGACCCTTCATCACACATATAATGCACGGCTTTGCCACTGGAAAGTGAAACTGCCGCAGTCCAGAGAGGATAATCAGGTGCAGGAACAAGCATTTCATCACCGGTATTCAGTAATGCTTGCATTGCCTGAACGATTAATTCAGAAACACCATTGCCGATATAAATATCTTCAACGGTCACGTCCATCATATTCCGGGCTTGATAATGTTGCATGATAGCTTTGCGTGCAGAATACAGACCTTTCGAATCTGAATAACCCTGTGCTGTTGGTAAGTTACGGATAACATCTACCAAGATTTCATCTGGTGCTTCAAAACCAAAGGGGGCTGGATTGCCAATATTTAATTTGAGGACTTTATTGCCTTCTTCTTCAAGGCGTTTAGCTTCCTTGAGTACGGGGCCGCGGATATCATAACAAACATTATCCAATTTGCTGGATTTTTTAACTGCTAGCATAGAGAGTCTTACCTTATCTTGGTAAAAAAAAGTCGCTTGGCATATAGCGTGTAACATTTAATGTACTCCTCCCTCTGAGTGTTTTGAAGATGCATTGATATATTTGGTTAAAATGGTTGTTTTAGTAGGGGAGTTGTTATTTGAGTATCTTTTTATGTAAATTATGTTAGCGTTAAATTCTGAATTTACTGATGATATCAAATTTATAATCTGGATTGTTGTTGTTTTTTAGTGTGGAAATGGGGGTGTTTTTAGCGTGATAACGGCATGGCCGGGCCATTGTGGGGAGAAAGTGAGCATAGCGCAATTTGCCAATAAAAATTGTTGTGTTTGTATAATTTATTCTTATGTATAAGATTTGGCTTGAATTGGCAATTTAGGACTATATATTTTAGAAAGATCAAACAATATTTTTGATCATTTCTGGAAACTAGTTGTAAATTTATCTGAATAGGATTATTAAACATTAGTGATATTGTAGATTTTTACTTTATATTTAGTTTTTCTGATATAACTTATGTTATTCTTTGACGTGAGTCAGAAAACAAAATAACCAAACTAGAAATCACATATAGGGTGTTGTAAATAGGGATTGTCCTCAATTTTATTTAGGAATCCGAGTAACTTTTGCTAAGAAGAGGAGAAAATAAAACCCGCAATGGGTTCAATAGGTAAAAAAACAGCAGTAAATCTTTGCCCTATTTAATAGAGTAGAGTACTGTCTAAGCGATGTTAATTTAAATTTGATAGTGCTTACGTAAAAACACCAGGTTAGTTAGTAATTAAAATCAAAAAAAAGTGATGAATAAACAATGATAAATGCAAATCGTCCGATAATGAATCTCGATCTCGATCTGCTAAGAACTTTTGTTGCTGTTGCTGATTTAAATACTTTTGCAGCAGCAGCAGCAGCAGTATGCAGAACGCAATCGGCTGTAAGTCAGCAAATGCAACGTTTGGAGCAGTTGGTGGGCAGAGAGTTGTTTGCCCGTCATGGTCGTAATAAGCTTCTTACTGAGCATGGTCTTCAACTTCTTGGTTATGCAAGACAAATTCTGCGCGCTAACGATGATGCCAGCGCATCATTAACCTATAGCGATGCAGAAGGTGAACTAAGAATCGGTGCGTCCGATGATACGGTGGATACACTGCTCCCTTTTTTGTTAAATCGCATCGCTTCCGTTTATCCACGGATGGCAATAGACGTCCGGATAAAGCGTACTCAGTTTATTGAAAGTATGCTGGATAGCCATGAGATCGATTTGGCACTCACAACCGCGAAAATCAGTCATCACCCAAGGACTGTTCTGCGCTCAACACCAGTATTATGGCATTGTGCTCCTGATTTCCAGCTACAGTCAAATGAACCTGTGCCACTGGTTGTGATGGATGAAACCAATCCATTCCGTCAGTTGGCGTTGGATACGCTGGATGAGGTGGGAGTATCGTGGCGGATTGCTTATGAAGCCGCTTCTCTGTCGGCAGTTCGCACGGCAGTGAATGCAGAAGTCGGTATTACTGCTCGTCCTTTGGAAATGCAAAATGCTGATCTGCGTATTTTAGGGGAGAGTGAAGGGCTTCCTCGTTTACCTGAAACCCAGTTCTCTCTGTATAGACATAGTAATGAACAAAATGAATCTGTTCTTACGGTTTTTAGTGCAATAGAGAATAAGAAAACGCCATACGTGGTAACGAGTGTTTCTGAAGAACTTCCTGATGATGGCGATATTATTGATGAGTAATATCTGAAACACTTCTCTTTGCTAATACCTCCATTATGGATGGAAGGAGGTATTAGCTCCCCGAATATATTTATAAGTAATCATCAACTAAATTCACCTTATTCTGTTGTTATCGTAATCATTAAATATACGGTAGCATTTTTCTTAACACCCCCCTGATTTGGTTAACAAATTGTTATATTGTTAACAAAGTAATAATTTGCTGAATTGATGAAATAAAGATTTCTGTAGTGAACGGGAGCTTTTCTCGTCGCTTATGGATAAAAATATAATTTCTTCAGATTTGAATGAATTATCATCAGTAGTAAAATTTTTTTCTGTCAAATTGTGTACTTGATCAAAGAAATACTCCCTATGTAGCAGTGGAAAGGCAGGTTTTTCCTGAGATAATGATGTGGTAAAAACGAATTATCGGTTAGACTAGTTGCCGCCACTGTTCGCATGCCAGTTGACTGACACGTTTTAGCCGTGCGGCAGCACGATCCGTTAAGACTAAGTTTGTTATTTGTAAATAAATGTTAGATTAATTTTGTCATAACAGACAAAATATTGTTGAGAGGAGTAAAAACCAAGAAGATTCACTCCATCAATCATTGATTAACAGTGTTTCAGATTTGGTTGTTACCCCTTCCCTTGAATCGATGTGGTGCAACACTGCCAGACAAAAGAGCAGACACTTTTGACACCACTTTTGATGAGTAAGCAATGAGTATGTCAACATCCACTGAACTCTTTGCCCATCACTGGGCATTCGCGGTATTTCTTTTAGGTGCTTTCGGTCTGTGTGCTTTGATGCTGTTAGGGGCATTTTTCTTGGGCGGGAGAGCGAAAGCCCGGGCAAAACATGTCCCTTATGAATCTGGTATTGATTCTGTCGGTAGTGCTCGTCTCCGTATGTCGGCCAAGTTCTATCTGGTCGCTATGTTCTTTGTCATCTTCGATGTTGAAGCTCTGTTTTTATATGCATGGTCAGTCTCTATCAAAGAGAGTGGCTGGTTAGGCTTTATCGAAGCAAGCATTTTCATTTTGGTGTTACTCGCAGGCTTGTTTTATCTGGTGCGTATTGGGGCGCTGAATTGGACGCCATCTCGTTCAAGCCGCCAGGTAAGTAAACCAAGTGTTGTGATTAACATTAACAATAGTCATCCGCAGTAATAGCGAGGCATTTAAAGATGGATTATACACTCACCCGCATAGATCCGAACGGTGAGAATGACCGTTATCCCCTGCAAAAACAGGAAATTGTCGCAGACCCACTGGAGCAGCATGTTCACCGTAGTGTTTACATGGGCAAACTGGAGCATGCTCTGCATGATATGGTGAATTGGGGACGTAAAAATTCCCTGTGGCCCTACAACTTTGGTCTTTCCTGTTGTTATGTGGAAATGGCGACATCATTTACTGCTGTTCATGATGTCGCTCGTTTTGGCGCTGAAGTTTTACGTGCATCACCCCGCCAAGCGGATTTTATGGTGGTCGCTGGAACCTGTTTTACCAAAATGGCGCCGGTTATTCAGCGCCTGTATGACCAGATGCTTGAGCCGAAGTGGGTTATCTCTATGGGAGCCTGCGCCAACTCTGGTGGTATGTACGATATTTACTCTGTCGTTCAAGGTGTCGATAAGTTTATCCCTGTTGATGTTTATATTCCTGGCTGTCCTCCCCGTCCTGAAGCTTATATGCAAGCTCTGTTGTTGTTACAAGAGTCAATCGGCAAAGAGCGTCGTCCGTTGTCTTGGGTAGTGGGAGATCAAGGAGTTTACCGTGCCAATATGCAGTCAGAAAGAGAACGTAAGCACGGGGAACGTATCGCAGTGAAAAATCTGCGTACGCCAGACGAAGTTTAAGAATCTGTCTTTAGACAGTAGGCGTGACTCAAAGTAGCCTAATGAATGTAACCAGAGCAATGTGTTGCGATACTAATCCTGATCAAAACGAACACTGATCAAAGCGTTGTGGTGAAAAATGATGATAGATCAGATAGCGCAAGAAAGCGCCCGGCCTGCGTGGCAAACTCATGATCATCTTGATGATCCGGTCATGAGTGAGCTGCGTAACCACTTTGGCCCGGATGCCTTTACTGTTCAGCCAACCCGTACGGGTATACCCGTTGTCTGGGTGAAGCGTGAACAATTACTGGAAGTAATGACTTTCCTGAAGAAGCTGCCTAAACCTTATGTCATGCTATTCGATTTGCATGGCATGGATGAACGCCAGCGTACTTATCGCCAGGGTCTGCCAGAGGCAGATTTTTCTGTGTTTTATCACCTGCTTTCTATTGAGCGTAACCGCGATATCATGTTGAAGGTTGCCCTCAGTGAAAAAGACCTGAATCTCCCGACTGCAACTCCTCTGTTCCCAAATGCCAACTGGTATGAGCGTGAAACATGGGAAATGTTTGGTATTGTCTTTAACGGCCATCCAAACCTGCGCCGCATTATGTTGCCACCGACTTGGGAAGGGCATCCGTTGCGGAAGGATTATCCTGCTCGTGCGACAGAATTTGATCCTTTCGAATTGACCAGACAGAAAGAAGATCTGGAAATGGAAGCACTGACTTTCAAACCAGAAGAGTGGGGAATGAAGCGGGGTACCGAGAATGAGGACTTTATGTTCCTTAACCTTGGTCCTAACCATCCCTCTTCTCATGGGGCATTTCGTATCATTCTGCAACTGGATGGTGAAGAGATTGTTGATTGTGTCCCGGATATTGGTTATCACCATCGTGGCGCGGAGAAGATGGGAGAGCGCCAATCTTGGCACAGTTATATTCCCTATACAGACCGTATTGAATACTTAGGCGGTTGTGTTAACGAAATGCCTTATGTGCTGGCGGTGGAGAAACTGGCGGGAATTGACGTGCCTGACCGGGTAAAAACCATTCGCGTTATGTTGTCGGAATTGTTCCGCATTAACAGCCACCTACTCTACATCTCGACCTTCATTCAGGACGTTGGCGGGATGACACCGGTGTTCTTCGCCTTTACTGACCGTCAGAAAGTGTATGATCTGGTGGAGGCGATTACCGGTTTCCGTATGCACCCAGCATGGTTCCGTATTGGCGGAGTTGCTCATGATTTGCCGCGTGGTTGGGATAGATTATTGCGCGATTTCCTCAACTGGATGCCCAAACGTCTTGATTCCTACGTGAAAGTGGCGCTGAAAAACAGCATCCTGAAAGGCCGTTCTATTGGAGTTGCTGCTTATAATTCCAAACAAGCTCTTGAATGGGGCACCACTGGAGCGGGTTTGCGGGCAACGGGTATCGCATTTGATGTGCGTAAATGGCGCCCATACTCCGGCTATGAAAATTTCGATTTCGACGTGCCGATTGGTAATAACGGCGACTGTTATGACCGCGTGATGTTGAAAGTGGAAGAAGTGCGTCAGAGCTTGCGAATCTTGAAACAGTGTCTGGACAATATGCCTGAAGGTCCATTCAAAGCAGATCATCCACTGACGACGCCACCACCGAAAGAACGTACTTTGCAGCATATTGAGACCATGATTAACCACTTTTTGCAAGTGTCATGGGGACCGGTAATGCCAGCAAATGAATCTTTCCAGATGATTGAGGCCACTAAGGGCATCAACAGCTATTATCTCACCAGCGACGGCAGTACTGTGAGTTACCGTACCCGAGTCCGTACACCGAGTTATCCGCATTTGCAGCAGATCCCATCGGTAATTCGCGGTAGCTTAGTTTCTGACCTGATCGTGTATCTGGGCAGTATTGATTTTGTTATGTCTGATGTGGATCGCTAACTATGCAAAGTGAAATTAACGCGAGTGCTCAACAAGCGCGCCTTGATGTGGTTAACGTAGCAGAGTCTCAGGCAAAAGCAGATTTTGTGCTGAGCACCGAAGAGCACGATGCTATTGAGCATGAAAAACACCACTACGAAGATCCGCGTGCCGCTTCGATAGAAGCATTGAAAATCGTACAGAAGCATCGTGGTTGGGTACCGGATGGTGCCATTTACGCGATTGCTGATGTGCTTGGTATTCCCGCTAGTGATGTGGAAGGTGTGGCAACATTCTACAGCCAGATTTACCGTCAACCTGTGGGCCGCCATATTATTCGTTATTGTGACAGCGTGGTTTGTCATATCACCGGTTATCAAGATGTCCAGGCTGCAATTGAAAAACATCTAAATATCTGTCCGGGGCAGACGACGAAAGATGGGCGTTTTACGCTGTTGCCAACCTGTTGTCTGGGTAACTGTGACAAAGGCCCGACGATGATGATCGATGACGATACGCACAGTTCTGTCAGACCTGAAGAGATTGAAAAGTTACTGGAGCAGTATCCATGACAGCATATTCAGGAATAAAAGAAATTATTCGTACTGAGGAAAACCATCCTCTTACTTGGCGATTGCGTGATGACAAACAACCGGTATGGTTGGATGAGTACCGTAGCAAAAATGGTTATCGAGGTGCTGAGAAAGCACTGAAAAGCATGTCTCCAAATGAAGTGGTTTCTCTGGTAAAAGACGCCGGGCTGAAAGGCCGTGGAGGAGCTGGTTTCTCTACTGGTCTGAAATGGAGCCTGATGCCAAAAGATGAAAGCATGAATATCCGTTATCTGTTATGTAACGCAGATGAAATGGAGCCGGGTACCTACAAAGATCGCTTGCTGATGGAACAACTTCCTCATTTGCTGGTGGAAGGGATGTTGATCAGTGCATTTGCCCTGAAAGCTTATCGTGGCTATATCTTCCTGCGTGGTGAATATGTGGAAGCGGCTGTATATCTGCGTAAAGCCATCGAAGAAGCTAAGGCAGCGGGTTTGTTGGGTAAAAACATTATGGGCAGCGGCTTTGATTTTGAGTTGTTTGTTCATACCGGCGCGGGGCGTTATATCTGTGGTGAAGAGACCGCACTGATTAACTCATTGGAAGGTCGCCGAGCGAATCCTCGTTCAAAACCGCCATTTCCAGCCACTTCCGGCGCATGGGGTAAACCTACTTGCGTCAACAACGTTGAAACCTTGTGCAACGTTCCTTCAATTCTCGAATACGGTAAAGAGTGGTATATCGGTTTAAGTGCAGGCAAGAGTAAAGATGCCGGTACCAAACTGATGGGTTTCTCTGGTCGGGTGAAAAATCCGGGCTTGTGGGAACTGCCATTTGGTACGACTGCTCGTGAAATTCTTGAAGATTATGCTGGTGGTATGCGTGACGGTTTGAAATTCAAAGCATGGCAGCCCGGTGGCGCAGGAACTGACTTCCTGACTGCTGAACATCTGGATCTGCCAATGGATTTCGAAAATATTGCTAAAGCGGGCAGCCGTTTGGGCACGGCCTTGGCAATGGCAGTTGACCATGAAATTAATATGGTTTCGTTGACGCGTAATCTCGAAGAATTCTTTGCCCGTGAATCTTGCGGCTGGTGTACTCCATGTCGTGACGGGTTGCCGTGGAGCGTAAAAATCCTGCGTGCAATAGAGCGTGGGGAAGGGCAACCCGGGGATATTGAAACGTTGGAGCAGCTCTGTCGTTTCCTTGGGCCAGGTAATACGTTCTGTGCTCACGCACCAGGGGCCGTGGAACCACTACAGAGTGCCATCAAATATTTCCGTGATGAATTCGAAGCTGGAATTGTGACCAAAGACTATGGGAACACCCATTTCATTGCGGGTATCCAGTCAAACCTGTTAAAGCAGCGTTGGTAATGGGTTCTTCACGAAATTAGCAGAATTTTTGATTAACACTTGCTGAAAAGCAGGTCATTTGGAAGCATGCTGACTATGGCTACGATACATGTAGACGGCAAAAAATATGATGTAGACGGGGCTGATAACCTGTTACAAGCTTGCCTCTCTTTGGGGTTAGATATTCCTTATTTTTGCTGGCATCCAGCGCTTGGAAGCGTTGGCGCTTGCCGCCAGTGTGCGGTGAAGCAATATCAAAATGCGGATGATACGCGCGGTCGTCTGATAATGTCCTGTATGACTCCGGCAACGGATGGCACTTTTATCTCTATTGATGATGAAGAGGCTAAACAGTTCCGTGAGAGTGTGGTTGAGTGGTTGATGACTAACCATCCGCACGATTGCCCGGTATGTGAAGAAGGGGGCAACTGTCACTTACAGGATATGACGGTGATGACCGGTCATACATTCCGTAAATACCGTTTTACTAAGCGTACTCATAACAATCAGGAATTGGGGCCGTTTATTTCTCATGAAATGAACCGCTGTATTGCCTGTTATCGTTGCGTACGTTACTACAAAGATTATGCCGACGGCACTGATTTTGGTGTTTATGGCGCTCACGATAACATCTATTTTGGTCGCCCTGAAAGCGGTACGTTGGAAAGCGAGTTCTCCGGTAACCTGGTAGAAATCTGTCCAACCGGGGTATTTACTGATAAAACCCATTCTGAACGTTATAACCGTAAATGGGATATGCAGTTTGCGCCAAGTATCTGTCAACAGTGTAGCATTGGCTGTAATACCAGCCCGGGGGAGCGTTATGGTGAATTACGCCGTATCGAGAACCGTTATAACGGTACGGTAAACCACTATTTTATGTGTGACCGTGGTCGTTTCGGTTACGGTTATGTCAACCGTAAAGATCGCCCTCGTCAGCCACGGCAATTGCGTGGTGATCATTGGATCTCGCTTAACGCTGAACAGGCCATGCAGGGTGGGGCGGATATTTTGCGTCAGGCCAAAAATGTCATCGGTATCGGTTCTCCACGCGCCAGTCTGGAAAGCAATTTTGCACTACGTGAACTGGTGGGCGCAGAAAACTTCTATAGTGGGATTGCTGCGGCTGAACAACAACGCCTTGATATAATGCTGGAAATTCTGCAACAGGGTGGTGTTTATACACCGTCGCTACGTGAAATTGAAAGCTATGATGCGGTATTGATTTTAGGCGAAGATTTAACGCAAACCGGTGCTCGGATGGCACTGGCGGTTCGTCAGGCTGTGAAAGGTAAAGCCCGCGAAATGGCTGCTGCTCAGAAAGTTGCTGATTGGCAGATTGCCGCTGTGATGAATATTGGTCAGCGTGCCAAATATCCTCTGTTTGTAACCAACGTGGATGATACGCATCTGGATGATATCGCAGCGTGGAATTATCGTGCGCCGGTTGATGATCAGGCTCGTTTTGGTTTTGCAGTCGCTCATGCATTGGATAACACGGCGCCAGCCGTCGAGAATTTGCCTGACGAATTGAGAGCCAAAGTGGATATGGTGGCGCAAGCATTGATTGGCGCTAAGAAACCGTTAATTATCAGCGGCAGTAACGTCGGCAGTGATGCGATTATTCAAGCAGCTGCTAATATTGCCTGGGCACTGAAAGACCGAGGTTCAGATGTCGGTTTGTCGTTTGTTGCAATCTATGCGAATAGTATTGGATTGGCAATGATGGAGGCCCAGCCACTGGATGTTGCTCTGCAACGTATAAGTAGTGGTAAATCTGATACGGCTATTGTGATGGAAAATGATCTCTATCGGCATGCCGCAGCAGATAAGGTAGACGATGCACTGAACAATCTGAAAAACCTGGTTGTGGTTGACCATCAACGCACTGCTATCATGGATAAAGCCCATTTGATTCTGCCAGCTTCCAGCTTTGCAGAAAGTGACGGCACGTTGGTGAATCAGGAGGGTCGGGCCCAGCGTTATTTCCAAGTTTTCGAACCCTCTTTCTATGACAAATCGGTGGTGATGCTGGAGAGTTGGCGTTGGTTGCACTCCTTGCATACAACGTATGCTGAACGTCATTTGGATTGGACGCAGCTTGACCATGTGATTGATGCCTGCGCTGAAGCAATGCCACAGCTTAAAGGCATTGTTGATGCCGCGCCTGATTCGACGTTCCGCATCCGCGGTCAGAGACTGGCTCGTTCACCGCACCGTTACAGTGGTCGTACTGCTATGTTGGCGAATATCAGCGTACATGAGCAACGTCAGCCGCAGGATGTCGATTCGCCATTTGCTTTCTCAATGGAAGGTAACAATAGTCCTAATGCCCATCGTCAGCAGGTGCCATTTGCATGGGCACCGGGCTGGAACTCACCACAGGCTTGGAACAAATTCCAGGCGGAGGTAGGTGGTCATCTGCGCTTTGGCGATCCTGGTGTGCGTCTGATTGAAACCACTGATGGCGGTTTGAACTATTTTGATCAGATTCCGACAGCATTTACTGCACAAAATAACCAATGGACAGTGGCTCCTTACCATCATTTGTTTGGTAGTGAAGAGTTAACTCAACGTTCCGATGTGATTCAGGAACGCATGCCGGAGCCTTATGTGATGCTTAATAGCAAAGATGCGGATCAATTAGGTGTGAAAACGGGTTCTGTTCTGGAGTTTGATTGTTTTGGTCAGCAACTGCGTCTGGCAGTTCGTCTGAGTGAAAATCTTGCTCAAGGGCAGATCGGTTTGCCAATGGGAATGCCGGGTATTCCTCCGGTATTGGCAGGTGTTTCCGTGAATAATCTGCGGGAGGTTGCACAATGAGTTGGTTAACCCCCGAAATTATTGATGTGCTGATCGCTGTTCTGAAGGCAGTGGTGATACTGGTAGTGGTGGTTGTCTGTGGGGCATTGATGAGCTTTGGTGAACGTCGTTTGCTAGGGCTGTTTCAAAACCGTTATGGGCCTAACCGCGTAGGTTGGGGCGGATCGTTACAGATCGTCGCTGACATGATCAAAATGTTCTTCAAAGAGGACTGGGTACCCCGTTTTGCGGACAGAATGATCTTTACCTTGGCACCGGTGATTGGTTTCGTTTCTCTGTTGCTGGCATTTGCCATTGTGCCGATCACGCCGACTTGGATGGCCGCTGATCTGAACATCGGCATTTTGTTCTTCATGATGATGGCGGGTCTGGCTGTCTATGCGGTGCTGTTTGCTGGATGGTCAAGTAACAACAAATACTCGTTACTGGGGGCAATGCGTGCTTCTGCGCAGACACTGAGTTACGAAGTGTTTATTGGCCTCTCTTTTATGGGCGTTGTTGCGCAGGCGGACTCCTTCAATATGGTGGATATCGTCAATGCACAAGAGCATATGTGGAATGTCATTCCTCAGTTCTTTGGTTTTTTGACTTTTGCTATCGCGGGTGTGGCGGTGTGTCACCGTCATCCATTTGACCAGCCGGAAGCAGAACAGGAGCTGGCTGATGGCTATCATATTGAATATTCCGGTATGAAATTCGGTCTGTTCTTCGTTGGTGAATATATCGGTATTGTCACGGTTTCTGCCCTGATTGTGACAATGTTCTTTGGTGGTTGGCATGGTCCGTTCCTGCCGCCGTTTGTCTGGTTTGCGTTGAAAACGGCATTCTTCATGGTGATGTTCATCCTGATACGTGCCTCTTTACCGCGTCCGCGTTATGACCAGGTGATGGCGTTTGGCTGGAAAATCTGTCTACCGCTGACCTTACTTAACCTGCTGGCGACTGCGGCAGTGATTTTGTACAACGCTCAATAAGGGGGGAATGAACCATGACATTGAAAGAGTTAGTGGTTGGTTTTGCCACCCAGGTACGCAGTATTTGGATGATTGGCTTGCATGCCTTTCATAAGCGCGAAACCCAAATGTATCCAGAGGAACCGGTTTATCTGCCACCCCGTTACCGTGGCCGTATTGTGTTGACGCGCGATCCGGACGGTGAAGAGCGTTGTGTTGCCTGTAACCTGTGTGCGGCTGTTTGCCCGGTGGGATGTATCTCACTGCAAAAGGCGGAACATGAAGATGGTCGTTGGTATCCAGAATTTTTCCGCATTAACTTCTCACGTTGTATTTTCTGTGGCTTATGTGAAGAAGCTTGCCCGACTACAGCGATCCAATTAACGCCTGATTTCGAAATGGGGGAATTTAAGCGTCAGGATTTGGTATATGAAAAAGAGGAGCTGACGATTTCAGGTCCGGGTAAATATCCTGATTATAACTTTTACCGTAAGACAGGTGTGGCAATTGACGGCAAATCAAAAGGTGAAGCCGACAATGAAGCGAAACCTATCGACGTTAAAAGCCTGTTGCCGTAAGGAGCGATATTCATGGAATTTACGTTTTATACCGCTGGGCTGATTGCCATATTGGCAACTATCAGGGTAATTACCCATACCAATCCGATACATGCGCTTTTGTATCTGATCGTTTCTCTGCTGGCGCTTTCAGCGGTGTTTTTCTCGCTGGGTGCTTATTTTGCCGGTGCGCTAGAGATCATCGTTTACGCCGGGGCTATTATGGTGCTGTTCGTTTTCGTGGTGATGATGCTTAACCTTGGCAAATCCGTTGTTGAACAGGAGCGTGTTTGGTTGAAACCGCGGACGTGGATTGGTCCGGGAATACTGTCAACAATGCTGCTTGTTGTGCTGGTGTATACCATTATCAATGTTTCTCATGGGGATATTGCCGACAATATCACGGGTGAAGTTGTCAGTGCCAAAGAAGTGGGTATCAGTTTGTTTGGTCCGTATGTATTGGCCGTTGAACTGGCTTCTTTGCTGTTGCTTGCCGGTATGGTGGTGGCGTATCACATTGGCCGTGAACACAAACAGGGTGAAGTGCTCAGCAACCGAAATGCGGAGGAACAACCATGATACCTCTTCAACATGGACTGATTTTGGCGGCAATTCTATTTGTGTTGGGCCTGACCGGGCTCATCATCCGCCGTAATCTGTTGTTTATGTTAATTGGGCTCGAAGTGATGATTAATGCTGCGGCTCTGGCTTTTGTTGTGGTAGGCAGCTATTGGGGCCAGCCAGATGGTCAAGTGATGTTTATTTTGGCTATCAGCTTGGCGGCGGCAGAGGCGAGTATTGGCTTGGCGCTGTTATTGCAGCTCTATCGTCGTCGCCAGAATCTGAATATTGATACAGTCAGTGAGATGCGCGGATGAACTTACTCTATTTAACAATTCTGCTGCCACTGCTGGGATTTTTGCTGTTGGCATTTTCCCGTGGCCGCTGGTCTGAAAATACATCGGCTACCATCGGGATTAGTTCTGTTGGTTTGGCTGCGTTGGTTACCTTATGGGTAGCTATCGATTTCAACAGTCAGAATGGGGCGGGTGATCTGGTTTACAGTCAGAACCTGTGGAACTGGATGGAAGTTGGGAATTTCAGTATTCCGTTCACTCTGGTTCTTGATGGTTTATCGCTTACCATGTTGAGTGTGGTAACGGGTGTTGGTTTCCTGATCCATATGTATGCCTCGTGGTATATGCGTGGTGAAGAGGGCTATTCCCGTTTCTTCGCTTATACCAACCTGTTTATTGCCAGCATGGTGATACTGGTTCTGGCAGATAACATGATGCTGATGTATCTCGGTTGGGAAGGGGTAGGGCTGTGCAGTTATTTGCTGATTGGCTTCTACTATACCAATCCGGCGAATGGTGCCGCAGCAATGAAAGCCTTTGTCGTTACCCGTGTGGGTGACGTCTTCCTGGCTATCGGCATGTTCATTTTGTATGACAATCTGGGAACGTTGAACTTCCGCGAGTTGGCGATTTTAGCTCCACAGCATCTGGAAGCCGGTTCTTCGGTGATTACCTGGGCGACTCTGATGTTATTGGGGGGAGCAGTAGGTAAATCAGCCCAGTTGCCGTTACAAACTTGGTTGGCCGATGCGATGGCCGGTCCAACGCCAGTTTCTGCGTTGATTCATGCTGCAACGATGGTGACCGCCGGGGTTTACTTAGTTGCACGTAGTCACGGCCTATTCTTGATGGCGCCAGAAATCCTGCAACTGGTTGGCACTGTCGGTGCTGTCACGCTGGTGTTGGCAGGTTTTGCCGCGTTAGTACAAACCGATATTAAGCGTGTATTGGCTTACTCAACCATGAGCCAGATTGGTTACATGTTCCTGGCGTTGGGGGTTCAGGCGTGGGATGCAGCAATCTTCCACCTGATGACTCACGCTTTCTTTAAGGCGCTGTTGTTCCTGGCATCGGGTTCCGTCATCTTGGCCTGTCACCACGAACAGAATATTTTCAAAATGGGAGGATTGCGTAAATCCATTCCGTTGGTTTATGCCTGCTTCTTGGTAGGTGGCGCGGCGTTATCAGCGTTGCCAATTGTCACTGCGGGTTTCTACAGTAAAGATGAAATTCTGTGGGGAGCAATGTCACATGGTCATATCAACCTTATGCTAGCTGGTCTGGCGGGTGCATTTATGACCTCTTTGTATACCTTCCGTATGATTTTCATTGTATTCCACGGTGAGGCGAAAACAAAAGCTCATCCTGTTAAAGGTATCACCCATCACCTGCCGTTACTGGTATTGCTGGTGCTTTCCACCTTTGTGGGCGCACTAATTGTGCCACCATTGGCGGGTGTATTGCCGGGAAGCCATGCAACGGATCACACAGGAAAAATGACCTTGGAAGTGGTTTCTGGTGTGATCGCTGTCGCGGGTATTTTGCTGGCAATGGCACTGTATTTGGGTAAACGTCAGTTAGTGAATGGTGTGGCACAAAGTGCTCCGGGGCGTTTCTTCTCCGTATGGTGGTTTAATGCTTGGGGTTTTGATGTTCTCTATGATTGGGTATTTGTTAAGCCGTTCAAGAACATTACACATGTATTGCGAAACGATCCGCTAAATTCATTGATGAATATTCCTGCGGTGTTATCACGCTGGAGTAATAAAGGTCTTAGTCTGAGTGAAAATGGACAGGTCCGTTGGTACGTTGCCTCTATGGGGTTGGGTGCAGTGCTGGTTTTAGCTCTGCTGCTACTGGTTTAATTTAAGGGATACATTGCGCCATGCTATTACCTTGGCTAATTCTTATGCCCTTCATCGGTGGCCTGTTGAGTTGGCAGGCTGAACGCTTCGGTACCCGTGTACCGCGTTGGATCGCGTTAATTTCGATGGGGTTGACTCTGGTGCTCTCTCTGCAACTGTGGTTGCTGGGGGACTATACCTTGGCGAATCCGCAAGGGATCCCTCAATGGCAAGAGGAATTTCTTATGCCATGGATCCCACGTTTTGGTATCAGTATTCACCTTGCTCTGGATGGCTTATCGCTGCTGATGGTGGTGTTGACCGCACTACTGGGGCTGATGGCTATTCTCTGTTCATGGACGGAAAATCAGCCATATCAGGGCTTTTTCCACTTGAACCTGCTGTGGATCTTGGGTGGTGTGATGGGGGTGTTCCTCGCTATCGACATGTTCCTATTCTTCTTCTTCTGGGAAATGATGTTGGTGCCGATGTACTTCTTGATTGCACTGTGGGGGCACCGAGGCTCAGGCGGTAAAACCCGTATCACCGCAGCGACCAAGTTTTTCATTTACACCCAGGCGAGTGGCTTGGTGATGTTAATTGCGATTATGGCGCTGGTACTGGTTCACTATAACGGGACAGGTGAGTGGACATTCAGCTATGGAAAGCTGCTGAATACACCCATGTCACACACCGTTCAATACTTGCTGATGCTCGGTTTCTTCATTGCTTTTGCTGTAAAAATGCCAGTAGTGCCTTTACATGGGTGGTTACCTGATGCGCACAGTCAGGCACCAACAGCGGGTTCTGTTGACCTGGCGGGTATCTTGCTGAAAACCGCAGGTTATGGTCTGTTGCGTTTCGGTTTGCCACTGTTCCCGGAAGCTTCTCATGAGTTTACTCCCATTGCGATGTGGTTCGGTGTGCTTGGGATCTTCTATGGCGCATGGATGGCATTCAGCCAGACAGATATCAAACGCTTGATTGCTTATACCAGTATCTCTCATATGGGGTTTGTGTTAATCGCGATCTATTCTGGCAGCCAGCTTGCTTACCAAGGGGCAATTATTCAGATGATTGCTCATGGTCTGTCAGCCGCAGGTCTGTTTATTCTCTGTGGGCAGCTTTATGAGCGCTTACATACCCGTGATATGAATCTTATGGGTGGTTTGTGGAAACGTGTGCAGTTCCTGCCTGCGTTATCGCTCGCTTTTGCTGTGGCGACACTAGGGATGCCGGGGACCGGTAACTTCGTCGGTGAATTTATGATCCTGTTTGGTAGTTTTAGTGAATTTCCGTTAATTATAACGATTTCTGTGTTTGGTCTGGTCTTCGCCTCTGTCTATGCCCTGTATATGATGCAGCGTGCTTACTACGGTGAATCAAAATCAGATGAACCACTAAGACGAATGGATATGCGAGAAGTATCCATTGTAATGGTGCTGTTGATATTACTGGTGGTGATGGGTTTCTACCCACAACCTATCCTTGATACTTCAGCGGCAGCGATGGATAACATCCAGACCTGGTATTCAGCTTCAATTTCAACTACAAGGCCGTAATTCGCCATGACAATAACTCCTCAACAACTGATCGCGCTGTTACCGCTGTTGATCGTCGGATTGACGGTAGTCGTTGTGATGCTGTCCATTGCGTGGCGACGCGATCACTTTATTAATACCACTCTGACCGTGATAGGTTTGAATCTGGCCCTGCTGTCTCTCTATTTTGTCGGACAGCAAGAAGCGATGGATGTCACTCCACTGGTTCATGTGGATCGCTATGCTATGCTCTATATCGGTCTCGTACTGGTTGCAAGCTTAGCAACGACGACTTTCGCCTATTCCTGGCTAGAAAATTACCCAGATAACAAAGAAGAGTTCTATTTACTGGTGCTGATTGCGACAGTGGGCGGGATTCTTCTGGCGTGTGCAAACCACTTAGCATCATTGTTTATCGGTATTGAGTTATTAACTTTACCGCTGTTTGGTTTGATTGGTTATGCATATCGTCAGAAACGCTCTCTGGAAGCGGCTATCAAGTATATGCTTCTGTCTGCGGCAGCCTCTTCTTTCATGCTGTTTGGTATAGCGTTGTTATATGCGGAATCAGGCGATCTCTCTTTTGCCGCACTGGGGCATCGTTTGTCTGACAGCTATATCTATCAACCTTTGATACTGTCAGGCTTGGGTATGCTGGTTGTTGGCCTTGGCTTCAAATTATCACTGGTACCTTTCCATCTCTGGACACCGGATGTTTATCAGGGAGCGCCTGCTCCGGTCTCCACCTTTCTGGCAACCGCCAGTAAGATAGCGATTTTCGCAGTAGTAGTGCGTTTGTTTGTTGAAGCACCAATGGCGGATAGTGAAGCACTGCGTACGGTATTAACCGTTATTGCAATTGCTTCTATGCTGTTCGGTAACTTGATGGCGCTGACCCAGACAAATATCAAACGGCTGCTTGGTTACTCTTCTATTGCTCACCTGGGTTATCTGCTGGTGGCACTGGTGGCGGTACAGAACCACCAGCTTTCAGAAGAAACGGTCGGTATCTATCTGGCAGGTTATCTGTTTAGCAGTATTGGTGCATTTGGCGTTGTTAGCCTCATGTCCAGCCCATATAAAGGGCCGGATGCAGATTCCCTCTACTCATACCGTGGCCTGTTTTGGCATAAACCTATTCTGTCTGCGGTGATGACGGTGATGATGTTGTCACTGGCGGGGATCCCAATGACGTTCGGTTTTATTGGTAAGTTTTACGTCATTGTGTTGGGTGTGAAAGCGGAATTGTGGTGGCTGACGGGTGCCGTGGTGGTGGGTAGTGCTATCGGTCTGTATTACTATTTACGGGTCATGGTCAGTTTGTACCTGCCTGCGCCGAAAGCGCTTAATCGTGACACACCAAGGAACTGGGCATCGACTGCCGGCGGGATGGTTGTTCTGATTTCCGCATTATTGGTATTAGCGCTAGGTATCTGGCCTCAACCGTTGATTGATGTGATACAGCAGGCGAAAATTATTCTCTAAATAGCCAGTTGGTTGTTACCCATTATTTGGAATATAAAAACCCGGTAAGATTATCCTTACCGGGTTATTGCAAGTTTTATTTCAGCAGAATCCCGCTGTATTGCGATTCCAGATTATCAAGGTAGGCTAGCTGATCGTGTATGAGCTTAGCCAGGTTTTGCTGACGGGTTTGATCATCTATGGTCTCCTGTAATTGATTGGCAAAGATGCTCCATACTTGCTCCAGTTTAGTTGCCTGGAGTAAT
Source organism: Photorhabdus sp. HUG-39 (assembly GCF_963878365.1). Taxonomy (NCBI): domain Bacteria; kingdom Pseudomonadati; phylum Pseudomonadota; class Gammaproteobacteria; order Enterobacterales; family Morganellaceae; genus Photorhabdus; species Photorhabdus sp. HUG-39. Next base: position 29,887 of record NZ_CAWNWY010000017.1, read on the forward strand.
AGGGTAGTGCGTTCTTTGTCGATTTGATGCACATCAGCTATACCGGCAATCCGTTGTTCTACGCCTTTTAACTGGATATTTAAGTCGTCGCCATCTTTGGTTAATTGAGCGATTTGTTGATCCAATTTGATCCTGGCATCAGCTAGCTCAACATATTTTAGTCCTGTGGAGATATTGCTCAGAATCTTTTTGGTGATTTCAATTCCTTGTTTGATTGCTTGTTTGATAAGTTCTTTTTTAGGGCTAGCCAGATTCAGTTTGTCCAGTTCACTGAGGTTGGGAATATAGTCCTTAAACATATCGGCCAGATTATATTGACGGATAATGTTTTGACTTTCGATGAGCTTATCGCGATCTGGGATTAATTTGGCCTTATCTTGCTCTTTCTGCGTGATATCAGCTTGCAGTTCTTCTTTTCTTTCCTGCTCTTCTTTCAGGCGCTCTTCCAGACGTTCTAAAATAACGACATTCCGAACATCAGCAATTTTGCTGGTCATTATGTTAGCTTCTGCGTGTAAGTTGGAAATGACGTTTTTAACATCTTTGTTCAAATTGCGTACTTGTTCTGAACGTGCATCTAACAAGGTATTACGAGTCTCGTCATCCAATTCTGAATTTTCCAGAGCAGTATCAATTTCGATGATGGTCTGGAAATAGTCTTGAGGCGGGAGTTGTCTCAGGACAGTTTGTAGTTGAGGTACAGAGGCGCGAGCGGCTTCATCGATATCACGACTGTATAAGCTTATCCGCAGAGTTTTGTCCTGGATGATTTCAATGCCTGATTTTTGTTGGTGCGTTAAACGCCAGATATTTTTCACCGCCTGACTCAAAGTTTTTACACTAATTTCTGGATAAGTGATAGTTTTCTGAGGGAAAGTAATGACTTCAGTCATTTTAAGACTCCTTTTTTCTATAATCCTATGTAATACGGGGAACGATTAGTTATAGCGATGTTTGTATTCTTTCAATGCTTCATCGAAAACCTTGACTAATTGTTTAGCGGAACCTTCCACCTCTTTCCAAGGGTTTATGACTTGCTGGAATTTAGTTATAAAAGAGGTCAGGTTCAGTGCATCATTAATTTGGGTGAATTTATCTTTAGAAGCATTGATCTGGGTCAGCATGGATTGCCACATGTAATCTAAATGGTTCAGAGCCACTTCTGCATCCAATAAGCGGGTATCAATGTCGCTAAAATCAAGGGATAAACTAGTAATAGATTTTTGTAATGCGCGTTTACCTTTGATGCTCTCTTCCAGGCTGCGTACTTCTTCGATCAGCATGTTTTTACGTTTTCGTACTTCTTCTGCCTTGGAACCAAAAATGCCGCCAGTAATAGCGAGGCCGATCAGTCCCGCTGCGATACCGGAGAAAGCCAAGCCTACGAATTTATCGTAGTCTTTCTTGAGTTGGACAATTTCCTCTTTTTTCTCAATGATCTTATCGTCCAGATCTTCGATGCTGACTGACATCTTATAGTCTTTCATCAGCTTTCGCTTATTTTCGACTTGTGGTTGTAAACCTAGAGCAATGCTGCCGTTTGACAATCTGCCGCCAATCAGCTTTAGCTTGAAATCGGATACTTCGGTTTTGACTTTTTCTGTTTTCTCACGCTGTTTTTTAATATCATTTTTTATGGTGTCAAGGATTTCCTCTAGAGCAGATGATACTTCTCTGTCTTCATGGGTGTAGGTGATCTGGGCGAGTTGTCTCTCCGATATTTCTCCTAGTCTCATTTTTATGCGTGTGATAATTGGCATTTCATTAATGATGCTAATGATGTTTTCACCCGTTTCGGTGATTTGTTGGCCAATAATTTCTAGGTCTATGCTCTGTTGCAGAATATCGTTTTCCACATCGCTCCAGCTAAACGAGTGAGTGCGGATTTCTTCAAACAAAGTGTGAATATCTTCTGGTTCTAATCCGGCGATATTGATCTTTTGGTAACCCAAGTAGCTTTTTACTTCCTCAAGATTAAAAGGGAGTGATAGACCTTTTTTAACATACAGTTTGATATTAATCAGGTCTTCTTTGGTAAATATTCCTCCGGGGCGTGCAACACCTTCTTGTTTACCAGTCAGTAATTGCAAGGTAGCCGAGGGAATATCTGTTTCGTTCAGTGTTTTTTCCGCTGGAAGTTGAGCTAATAACATATATTTCTCCATTAATGGTTCTTGCTTTATTAAAAAATCATTAAATACATCAAGGCATAACCGAACGTTATAATACTCATGTTGTTAAATTAACGTTGTGTTTTTTATTGAATAATCTGAATTAAAAATACATATATTTGCATGATTAATTGTTGTAAAAACAGTTTAATTCATGAGTTTTATTAAATAATTGTCTACATTTTTATCAGTCTTAAATGAAATTATTTATGATTTTTGTATATCTGATATATGAAATTAAATAGTATGAATTTTTATTATTTTAATAATTAAATGTAAAATAAATCCTTTGTCTTTATTGTTCATATAGTTTGAAATTTCATTTTTTAATTGACATTAAGATGATAAATATAAAATATTTTAATGTTATTTTTATAAAATACATTTTAAAACAATCGGTTATGTTGGTTGCATGATGTGGAGATTATATGATTTCTATATTATTGATTTAAAAGATAGGTAATGTGATTTTTTTATCAAGAATAAGTTGGATGTTTTTTGCTTTGTTATTTATGGTATATTAAAAAACAGATGGAATAGCATTCTATTCTCCTTATGTCATTGAATAAATTTTTTGTTATTTTTAGATCTATATTTTAATTAAAGTCTTAATTGTTTATATGATGGTTTAAATTAACAGATAAGAAGGATTTTTTTATAATTATATTTAGTTATTATGGAAGTGACATCTGTTTTTTATAGGGCGATTTTTTTAGAATAATAAATATTTGTTCCGTTGTTTATAATAACGGTATTTATTTAGTAAATTTTCCGTAGTAAATAAAAGAGTCGTTTTTGTATAAATTGCATCGTGAAAATTGATTATGCTAATGAACTTAATATTTGTTATCGGAATGGCTGAGTCTCTGATTTAGCCTGTTTCAGTATTGGGATAAGAGCATATCACTAACGGAATCGAACAAGCATAAAGACATAAATAATCAGGGCTTTAATTATTATTAATGCCCCGTATAATCCTACTTTTTATCATGTCTTTTGGGGCAGAAGTGGTGAATCAAATTGCTAATGTTGTCGCTGATGTATGTAAAACACTGAATAATAAACAAGTTAGCGAAGTTGGTATCCAACAGATTTCATTTCCTCTGCCAGCAGATTGCAGCACTTACTGGTTGGAATGGCTGGCAGCGCAGTCTCATTATCCGCAGTTCTATTGGCATCACAGAGAGGGCCATGAAGAAGTCGCTGCTTGTGGGCAAATCCATCTTTTCAGTGATATCGCTTTAGCCGAAAACTTTTTGCAGAGAAACCGTCAGTTTCCACAGATGTGGATCTGGGGGCTGAATGCTTGGGATCGGATTCAACCAGCTCGTATTACGCAATCAGAAGCAGGGGAAACGAGTTATCTGTTTTTGCCCCGTATCGAATTACGCCGCTGCCGTGATGAAAGCTGGTTGTATCTGAATATAGCTGGTCCGCAGGATGTAAGGAATGCACAGGAATTTCTGCAACAATTAGTTCCGCACCAGGAATTCTCTGCGTTACAGGCGGTGGTAGTGAATGCGGAGGATATGCCGGAACGCGCCCGGTGGAGTGATTTGATTGAGCAGGCTTTGGACTCTATTACCCATCGTAAGATGGAGAAGGTAGTGATGGCGCGTAAGACGCAACTAGAACTGAGTGAATCTTTAGCGGCTGCACAGTTTATGGCCGCGAGTCGCCAGATAAATCACTGTTGTTATCATTTTATGCTAGCTTTTAATCAGCATGAGGCATTTTTGGCGTCTTCACCAGAACGGCTTTACCACCGTAAGCAGACTCAGCTTTATACAGAGGCGCTGGCGGGGACGGTTGCTAATTCTGATGATGCTCAGCAAGCCGAAAAATTGGGGCAATGGTTGCTAGGTGATAAAAAAAATCAGCATGAAAACTTGCTAGTTGTTGATGATATTTGCCAGCGTCTTCAAGGCGCAGTGGTTTCTGTCGATGTTGCTCCGCCAGATGTGATTCGTTTGCGAAAGGTTCAGCATTTGCGCCGCCGAATTCAGGGAAAACTAAAGAGTGCCAGTGATAGTGACTGCTTGCATCGTTTACAACCAACGGCCGCTGTTGCTGGATTACCTCGTGAAGCGGCGCGTGATTTTATTCGTGATAGCGAGTTATTCAGTCGTGATTGGTACGCCGGGTCCGCAGGATATCTTTCCTGTGAGCAGAGTGAGTTTGCGGTTTCACTACGTTGCGCACAAATTAACAACAATTTACTTTCACTGTATGCCGGTGCGGGGATTGTGATGGGGTCTGATCCACAACAAGAGTGGATAGAGATAGAGAATAAAGCTGCCGGGTTGCGCACTTTACTGAAAGGTGAATGAAAACAATCTCCGATTAAATGGCAATTCATTGAACTAGGATAAAGAAATAATTATCGGTGCCGTTAGGCTAATAGCCAGCATTTATAGAAATTCTTTGAGTAAAATATGTCAAACAGCGCATTTAACCGCCGCTGGGCGGAACTTTTATTGGAAGCACTTACTCGCCACGGATTACGTCATGTTTGCATTGCGCCCGGTTCACGCTCCACGCCTTTGACAATAGCTGCCGCAGCAAATAACAAACTGATTTGTCATACTCATTTTGACGAACGCGGATTAGGACATCTGGCACTGGGATTATCCAAAGCAAGCAGAGAGCCGGTTGCCGTTATCGTTACTTCTGGAACCGCAGTGGCAAATCTCTATCCTTCATTAATTGAAGCCAGTTTAACGGGTGAACGAATGGTTTTCCTTACCGCTGATCGGCCTCCAGAATTGATGGATTGTGGTGCGAGTCAGGCTATTCGTCAAAATGGTATTTTTGCTTCTCATCCATGCCAAACAATTTCTTTGCCAAGACCGACCGTAGATATACCGGCAAGCTGGCTGGCTTCTGTCATAGATCATAGTATGGCGAATTTGCGGCATGGGGCCTTGCATATTAATTGCCCATTTGCCGAACCATTATATGGCAATGAAGCGCCTGCTTATGATGAGTGGCAGCAGCAGTTAGGCGATTGGTGGAAAAGTAAAACACCTTGGTTAAGCCAGCCAGTAGCTAATGTTGTGGCAGAAGTAGCGGATTGGGACTGTTGGCAACAGAAAAAAGGCGTTGTATTGGCTGGTCGAATGAGTGCCGAAGAGGGCGTTAATGTTGCTAAATGGGCAAAGGCATTGGGCTGGCCGTTGATTGGCAATGTGCTTTCACAAACTGGGCAGCCATTGCCTTGTGCCGATTTATGGTTGGATAATCCTCATGTGCAGGAGATTTTAGCGCAAGCACAACTGGTAGTGCAGTTTGGTTCCAGCCTGATAGGGAAACGCTTGTTACAGTGGCAGGCGAAATGCCAGCCGCAGGAGTTTTGGATTATTGATCCGATACCAGGCCGGCTTGATCCTGCCAATCATCGTGGCAAAAAATTGACCTGTCATATTGCTGACTGGTTACTGGCTCATCCGGCACAGCCGCGTATACCGTGGGCACAATCGTGTACATTGTGGGCAGAAGAGCTCAAAGTCTGGTCAGAAAAAGCAGTTAACTGTGTCAGAACTGAATTGGCTGGGAAATTTGGTGAAGCAACGGTGGCCTATCGATTGTGTGAATTACTGCCTGAACGCGGGCAGCTGTTTGTCGGTAACAGCCTGATTATTCGTTTGATCGATGCACTGGGGCAATTACCTGCGGGATATCCGGTTTACAGTAACCGGGGTGCTAGCGGCATTGATGGGTTAATTTCCACTGCGGCAGGTGTGCAACGGGCAACGGCAAAGCCCACTTTGGCTGTTATCGGTGATTTATCGGCGCTTTATGATCTCAATAGCTTGGCTCTATTGCGTCATCCTTCCGCTCCAATGGTATTAATTGTGGTAAATAATAACGGCGGGCAGATTTTCTCTTTACTACCCACTCAGGAAGAAGCAAGGCAGCGTTTTTATTGTATGCCTCAATACGTTAATTTTGATCATGCTGCGGCGATGTTCGGCTTGAAATATGCCAGCCCACAAAATTGGATGGAATTGCAACAAGGTATTGAACAGGCATGGCAACAAAATGAAACCACACTGATTGAGCTAAAAGTGCCGGATAGAGAAGGGGCTGAGTGTTTGCAACAACTGTTAAAACAGGTGGCTATGTTGTGAGCCTCGCTTGTCGTAAGTTTAACGGTCACAATGACCGTCCGTGGCTGGTTTGGTTGCATGGATTATTGGGCTGTGGTGATGAATGGTTGCCATTAGTGAATCTGTGTGCTCAGCATCCTTCATTGGTTATCGATCTACCTGGTCACGGTGATTCCACTGACGTGCGGGTAAAAGATCTTCTGGAGATGAGTTGTCTTTTATCTGAAACATTAGCAGAACAGCAAATTAGTAAATACTGGCTGATTGGCTACTCCTTAGGGGGCCGTATTGCTATGTATCATGCCTGTTATGGTGATAATCAGGGATTATGCGGATTGCTGGTTGAAGGGGGAAATCCTGGGTTATTTTCCCAACAGGAGCGGAATAATCGTCTCGAACACGATAGAAATTGGGCCGGACGTTTTCGTTCTCAGCCGATTGAACAGGTTTTATCTGATTGGTATCAGCAGCCGGTTTTTTCTGATTTATTACCTGCACAGCGTCAGCAACTGATCAAAGTACGCCGTCATAATAATGGCAATGGTGTGGCTAATATGCTGGAAAATACTTCACTTGGACATCAACCTTGGTTAGTACCGGTATTGCAACAACTGGCGTTACCTTTTGTTTATCTGTGTGGCGAAAATGATAAGAAATTCCAACAATTGGCAAAACGTTGCGCTTTGCCGCTGCAAACTATTCCACATGTTGGGCATAATGCTCACCGAGCGGACACGGCGGCGTTTGTTGCGGTAGTAAACCATTTTTTATCACTCTTTAATGTATAGGAATACGAATATGATTTACCCGAGCGAAGAAGAACTCTATGCCCCAATTGTATGGCAGGACTGCTCTGAAGGGTTTGACGATATTTTTTATCACAAATCCACAGATGGTATGGCTAAAATCACCATTAATCGCCCACAAGTACGTAACGCATTTCGGCCATTGACGGTTAAAGAGATGATGCAGGCATTGGATGATGCCCGTTATGATGACAATATCGGGGTGATTATCCTGACGGGAATGGGTGAAAAAGCTTTTTGTGCTGGTGGTGATCAAAAAGTTCGTGGTGATCATGGTGGTTATAAGGATGACAACGGCATGCATCATCTGAATGTTTTGGATTTCCAACGCCAAATTCGCACTTGTCCAAAACCGGTCGTTGCTATGGTTGCTGGATATGCGATTGGTGGTGGTCATGTACTGCATCTGGTATGTGACCTGACCATTGCGGCTGATAACGCTATTTTCGGTCAGACCGGACCTAAAGTGGGCTCTTTTGACGGCGGTTGGGGGGCATCTTATATGGCTCGAATTGTTGGTCAGAAAAAAGCCCGCGAAATCTGGTTCTTGTGCCGTCAGTATGATGCTAAACAAGCGTTGGAGATGGGGCTGGTTAATACAGTTGTGCCTTATGCGGATCTGGAGAAAGAGACCGTTCGCTGGTGTCGTGAAATGCTGAAAAATAGCCCAATGGCTCTGCGCTGCCTGAAAGCCGCTCTAAATGCGGATTGTGATGGTCAGTCTGGATTGCAAGAGCTGGCAGGTAACGCCACCATGCTTTTCTATATGACAGAAGAAGGTCAGGAGGGACGTAATGCATTCGTTGAGAAACGCCACCCTGATTTCAGCAAATTTAAACGTAACCCGTAATGCGTACTGCAATTTTATACCGGTTCAGATTGCCGATGGAGTCAGGTGTTATCCTGCGATATCAGCGGCTTAAAACTCGTGATGGTTTTTTGGTTCACTTACAGGAAAATGGTCAACAGGGATGGGGTGAAATTGCACCATTGCCCGAATTCAGCAAAGAAACAGTTGAACAGGCGGGTGAAGCAGCGATGGCATGGCTTAGACAGTGGCATCTTGGCGCTGAACCTGATGAAAGTGAATTACCTTCTGTCGCATTTGGGATTAGCTGTGCATTAGCTGAATTACAGGGTAACTTACCGGAAGACGCTGATTACCGGAAAGCGCCACTATGCAATGGTGATCCTGATGAACTGATTGTTCGTCTCAGTAAAATGAGTGGACAAAAAGTTGCCAAAGTGAAAATCGGGCTGTATGAAGCTGTACGTGACGGCATGGTAGTGAATGTTTTACTGGAAGCGGTACCGGATTTATCTTTGCGGCTGGATGCTAACCGTAGTTGGAGCCGTGCTAAAGCGGACAGTTTCGCTAAGTATGTCAATCCTGATTACCGTAACCGAATTACCTTTCTGGAAGAACCTTGTCAAACCCCGGAACAATCGCTCGCTTTTGCCCGTGATACAGGGATTGCCATTGCATGGGATGAAAGCGTCCGTGATGAAGGTTTTAACGTAGAGGCACAAGCAGGGGTGACTGCTATTGTGATTAAACCCACTCTGATAGGAAGCCTTGCCCGTTGCTGTCAGTTGATTTCAGCCGCGCACAACGCTGGATTGGAGGCGGTGATTAGCTCCAGTATTGAAACCAGCTTCGGTTTGACTCAGCTTGCCCGTATTGCTCATTGGCTGACGCCAGCGACTATTCCTGGACTGGATACGCTGGAATTGGTTCAGTCTCAGTTGGTGCGCTGTTGGCCGGGCAGCACGATGCCAGTAACAAGATTGGACGAGTTAGACATCGCATGGCGCAGTTAAATTCATTTACCCAGTGGCCATGGCGCTACTGGGCATCGTTTAGCCCTGAAAATATTGCTGTCAAGTTGCGTAATCGTTCCCTAACCTGGCATCAATTAGTTATCTCTTTGGATACGATAGCGGCCAATTTTCGCCAACAGGGGATAGTTGAAGGCAGTGGTGTAATGCTGCGAGGGAAGAACAGCGAAGAGATGTTGTTTTGCTATCTTGCCGCGCTACAGTGTGGTGCGCGGGTATTGCCACTGAATCCTCAACTGCCTGAAATGCTCTTGGCTAAATTACTGCCACATTTGAATATCGATTTTGTGGCTGATTTTTGTGGTGACAACTTGCCTGTGATGGATGCCAAATCCCTCGATTGGCAAAGTGAACCACTAAATTCTGATGATAATTCAGTCATGTGGGATGCTATGCGCCCGGCCAGTATGATACTGACCTCCGGCTCTTCTGGATTGCCTAAAGCGGCTGTTCACTCAATTTATGCTCATCTTGCCAGCGCGCAAGATGTACTTTCAGTAATCGAATTTCAGCAACAAGATAGCTGGCTGCTCTCATTGCCGTTGTTTCATGTATCGGGTCAGGGGATTATTTGGCGCTGGCTAATCAAAGGGGCTTCTTTAGTGCTCAGAAATACCCGTCTGTTAGAGCATGCTTTAGCCGATTGTACTCACGCTTCATTGGTTCCGACTCAGCTTTGGCGGTTACTGGAGCAGTCACAAAATCAGACACTGAATTTGAAACAAGTGCTGTTGGGTGGAGCAATGATCCCCATTGAATTGACACAAAGAGCGGAGCAGCAAGGCATTTGCTGTTGGTGTAGCTATGGTTTGACCGAATTGGCTTCAACAGTATGCATTAAACGAGCAGACGATCTTCCCGGTGTCGGCAATCCTTTACCGGGCAAAGAAATTCGACTGATAAATGAGGAAATTCAGATTCGTTCTGGCAGCCTTGCTAATGGATATTGGCTGGATGGTAAATTACAACCGTTAGCTGATCGTGATGGCTGGTTTCATACCCGTGATCGGGGAATAATCGAAAAGGGTGAGTTACGTATCCTTGGCCGGATGGATAATCAATTTTTCAGCGGTGGAGAAGGCATTCAGCCGGAAGATATTGAACGGGTGATTAATACCTATCCACAAGTAGAGCAAAGTTTTGCTATTCCTGTACCTGATCCTGAATTTGGTTATCGCCCTGTCGCGGTGATAGACAGTAATTCATCTGAGGTCATTGATACATTACCTGAATGGTTGATTGATAAACTGGCTTCTTTTCAGCGCCCGGTAGCTTACTATTTATTACCTAAACAGTTTAAAAATAACGGCATTAAAATCTCCCGCCAGCAAATTAAAAAATGGGTGATGGATTTACCTGGTTTCCCTTGAGCTATTTTTATCTGTATTTGGTGTGGTGAGATGGATATCCATCCCATTTGCTCTATTGATATATATCCGCCATCTTTCAAGTTGCCTCTTTGTTGGCTGCGCTCACTCACCCCGGTCACATAGTTTGCTATGCTCCCGGGGATTCGCTCCCTTGCCGCCGCGATGCATCTTGAAATCCATAGGGTATATTGCCACTTCAGAATAGCGATTCAGCTTATTATGCTATGAATTTAGTGAAGCTATAACCGAATCTAAAAGTTGTGAATTACAGGCAGATACCAATCCTCCACCAAACATAACTTTTTCTCTACTACCATTTAGCGTGCAGTAATCCCCACCTGCTTCTTTAATGCAAGGCAGAATAGCTGCGCTATCCCATGGTTTCATTAAAGTATCGATGGCACAATGAATACGACCATTTGCAACCATTGCGTGCTGATAACAGTCATTTATAAACATAAAATCTTTAGCTGTCTTCACCAAGGAATTGAGATTATACGGAATTGTCCCATCGGCTAGATGGTATGATGAACTATGTATCCCTGATGCAGAAATTACGGCATGACTAATTGTATCTGGAGAACCGTTTTGAATAATAAGCCTGCGTAATGAGACATCATTATTACTCATCCAACAACCCTGCCCTTCTGAAGCGTACACAATAGTTGAAATAGCAGGAAAACTAATAACACCCGTAGTAGGTTCTCCATTCTCGACAAATGCGATTAGAGTGCTAAACAATGGCACACCATATAGAAAGGCCCGAGTACCATCGATAGGATCGATAACCCAACCAGTTTCAAATTTACAAGATCCAGTCAATCCAAACTCCTCACCAAGAATAGGGACTCCCGGGCATTGTTGCTCTAAAAGATTTCTAATTTCAGATTCGATTCTTACATCAGTATCTGTTACAACAGAACGATCAAGTTTATATTCGAATTCCTGAGAGCCGTTGAATCCATCTTGAGTGATTTTTTTAACCTTTTTAATCGCTCTGAGTGCAATATTAAGCATATCTGTCATTTTATGTTGCCTAATAATGGGTCATATGTTGTGACCCATTTTCATTGTCATCCTTAAACCATCCCTAGAGAGGTGGTCTTTTACTGCTCACACCTGAAGTATCTTCATCATGAAATCATCAAGATTATCCTTAAAATCAATGATATAAGCCCATGAATACTCGGAGTGTTCATCGGAGAGTTTTACGGTACCTTCGCACTTCACTTCAAAATTGACTTGAATACATTTATTTTCACCTGCTTTGTACTCAGCAGAACTTACGAAATTAACTAATTCTAATAAATTTAAGTTGGTTTCTTCCTTGATTTCACGTGTAAGTCCTTGAACTATTGATTCAGCATTCTCAATACCACCTGAGGGTATCTCCCATACATTGGGGAGAAATTCATGTTCTGATCGTTTAAGAAATAGCACGCGTCCTTCTGGGTCTCGGATGATGCCACCTACAACGATACGATCGTAAGCAGAAAATAACTTTGCAATTTCCTTTGGAATGAGCCTATTCACTTTCGGAGCCTTTCAGTTGTAGAAGTAATAATTGCCAAGTAGTTATCAATGAAGTATTGGCGCTCAGGACCATACCAAATATCTAGTTTAAACATGCTATTATGGAATTTAATGGCATTTTTAAAGTTCTCAGGTAATACACGGTCTTTCTTTTCGTAGTTCTTAGAAATACGCTCTGGAGAGTGGAACAAACTGTAATTGTGGATAGGGCAAGTGGAGCCTGGAATATCTGCTTCAACAGCACCAGCTTTAATCAATGCATCAACAAATTCGTGCAAGCCAACTGTAAATTTACTCTTATCAAACATAATAGGCATTGCATACCATGCTGGGTCTGCTTTTTTTGGAATTCGGGTTATCTTCAAGCCATTAATTTTTTCGATTTCATGTTTCAGGATACGAGCGGTTTCACGTTTTTCTTCCATCATTTGATGGAATTTATCCATCTGCGGCAGTACAACAGCAGCGCCTAATGGGTGCATACGTAGGTTGAGACCTGTTCCAGTAATAGCAAATTCTTTCAAATTGTCTGTATGAACTTCTTTCTTTGCGCGTTTGTTAAAGTGACCAACAAGCACTGCACGTTCGTAAAACTCGCGGTGCTTAGTTGCAAAGAAACCACCTTCCCCGGAAGTTAGAATTTTCTTACCTTGGAAACTCCATGCAGAACCGTCAGTGAAACTACCAATCATTTTGTTATTCCAAGTAGCACCGTGTGCATGAGAGCTATCTTCTAAAAGAAGGATGTTATTTTTCTCGCAAACTGCCATAAGTTCATCCATATCACAAGGTATACCCCACATATGCGTGACAACGACAGCTTTAGTCTTCGGGGTGATCAAAGATTCTACAGCCTTAGGGCAAATGTTTCCGTTGTCAGTACAGTCTGCAAATTTCAACTCTGCTCCTAGCTGGTGGAGTGGACTACAGGTTGCAAAAAATGTGTAACTTGGAACAATAACTTCATCGCCTATTCCTATACCTGCGCCATAATACATTGAAAATATAGCAAAGCAGATCCACAATATGATAACCCATATCTAACCAGACACCTCCTCCTGCATTACTGTACTTACCGCGCCAATTACTATTGGGATCCTTGCTTGGGATGGTGTATCGAATCTTAATTTGTTTGAGTTTGCCATTGTTTTCATCCATTACTGATTTTAGTTGTCTGTATGATTTAGTATACCGCTTTTGACAAACAGTAAATAGTTCAACGTTATTGGTATAGGCTAGTTGTTTCAATTTTTTAGCTTGATTGATACTAATGGCAAATGGTTTTTCTTTGATGATTTTTAATTTTTTTCCAGAGCAATACTTAATGACATCTTCATACATGTAATGAGGAAGAGCTACAAGAACAGAATCAGTGGGAACCTCTTCCAACATTTCTTGATAGCAAGAATAACTTGGTATTTTGTAATTAATTAGCTTACGTGCTTCGATAATGTTTTCTTCTAAAATATCACAGAGTCCAACGATTTCAATCCCTAATGTATTTATTGTAGGGATGTGCTCTTTAAGAACAATATTTCCGCAACCAATTATAGCTAGTTTCATTAATTCTCCTTAGTCTTGGATTAATAGAACTATCTTCTGATTTAATAATTTAATAGAGAATGTTCATATATTTGTAGTTCAAATATTATTTGTTATGTATTCTCTTAACGGATTATCGTATTTAAAATACTCTTTCCCGTTATAGAAGAATATATAACGCACAGTTATTCGTTCAAAAATTTCTGTTCTCTATCGATAAGGGTGGGGATCTTAGCAATATTATTTAGAGCCTATTGAGATAGGCTCTAAATAGAGATCAATGCCTAGTGGATAAAGTAGAACTAATAAGCTGAGCGATCGAATAACACTCCATTGCATACAATACATTCCAGAAAGTGAATAGGTGCAATGGCTAGCCCAAAGCAATTCAGCAAAACGGTGAGCCGAAATTTAGCAATTTCCTAAATGGAAATCCATAACTATAATTAGCTAAAAATAAATCGGGAAATATTTGTTTTGACTCTTATCAATGCTAAATTTCTTACTATCTATTACCTCAACAGTTTAAAAATAACGGTATTAAAATCTCCCGCCAGCAAATTAAAAAATGGGTGATGGATTTACGGGTGATAGATTTACCCGGTTTCCCTTGAGCTATTTTGATTTATTTTCGTACTGCCCATTATCACTAATGGAGTCATGGGCAGAGATAATTAATGATACGGGGTTGTTAGCAATCAGCCTTTCATTTTTTTCAGCGCATTTTCAACACCGGCGCCATATTCTGGGTGAACTTTTCTAAATAGCTCGACTTGGCGGCGTTGAGTATCTTCATGAGCTTGTGACAGTTCACTGGCGATACGGTCAAACATACGCTGATGCTCTTTACTACTGATTAAGTTATATAGTGCGCGAGGCTGACTGAAATAATCTTCATCTTGACGATGGTTCCAGTGATCGGCATCTCCTTCTAAAGACAATGATGGGTGTTTGAATTCAGGTTGTTCCTGGAACAATCCTGCATTGTTTGGTTCATAAGTCACGGTGTTTCCGCTGTTGCCATCGACCCGCATTGCCCCATCACGGTGGTAATTATGGAACGGACAACGAGGCGTATTGACTGGAATTTGATGGTGGTTAACGCCAAGACGATAACGTTGAGCATCACCATAAGAGAACAGACGGCCTTGTAACATCTTATCAGGGGAGAAACTGATACCTGGCACGACATTGGCTGGGTTGAAAGCAGCCTGTTCAACATCTGAGAAATAGTTATCAGGATTACGGTTTAGCTCGAAATAACCGACATCAATCATCGGATAATCGCCGTGAGGCCATACTTTGGTCAAATCAAATGGGTTGTACGATAACAGATTAGCTTCTTTCTCTGGCATGATTTGGACTTTTAATTTCCAGCGTGGATAATCTCCTTGCTCAATTGCTGCAAACAAGTCACGTTGAGAACTTTCACGATCTTTACCTACCAGCGCTTCTGCTTCTTCGTCCATCAGGTTTTTAATGCCTTGCTGACAACGGAAATGGAATTTCACCCAGAAACGTTCATTATCTTCGTTGATAAAGCTGAAAGCATGGCTACCAAAACCGTGCATATGACGGAAAGATTTAGGTACGCCACGGTCACTGAAATCAATCGTTAATTGGTGCAGTGATTCAGGTTGATGAGAGAAAAAATCCCATTTATAGGCAGGATTACGTAAATTAGTGTGAGGATCGCGTTTAACAACATGGTTAAGATCTGGGAACTTCAGCGGATCACGAAGATAGAATATCGGGGTATTGTTGCCGACTAAATCCCAGTTCCCTTCTTCAGTATAGAACTTAAGCGCAAAACCACGAATGTCACGTTCAGCATCTGCTGCGCCGCGCTCACCGGCGACGGTTGAGAAACGGGCAAACATCTCGGTTTTTTTGCCTATTTCAGAAAAAATCTTAGCGCGGGTGTACTTAGTAATATCGTGAGTAACCACAAAGATGCCATGAGCTCCAGAACCTTTGGCATGCATACGGCGCTCTGGGATCACTTCACGATCAAAATGGGCAAGCTTTTCTAAAAACCAAACATCTTGTAACAACATAGGACCACGTTGACCCGCAGTCATGACATTATTGTTGTCAACGACAGGGGCACCAGCATTCGTTGTAAGTCCTCTCTTTTTCATCACACTTCTCCTGTTTTACATGAAAAAAAACAGCGGAATCGCTGATTAAGAAAAAATGTTCTGGTCAAATGGCGAAATGCAAATATTGTGTTTTTTTATAATTCATTTATTATTTTCTTGTTTATTGTTTAAAATAAAACTATTTACATAATTAATTATTAAGCAAATGAAATGAAAAATTCACACATATTTAGTAAGTATAGATGATTCATTTCTTTTTGTTGTCTATCGGTTTAGTTGTATTTACGTAATATGTTTAACATTAAGTAAATAAAGAGGAAATATCATGAAGGTTTATCTTGCCGCGGTAGCAACCGGTTTGTTGTTGATTGCTGAATCAGCGAATGCAATTTCCGTGAATGTTCAGGCTGGCCGCCATTTCACCCATACTTCTGCGGCAATTGGTGATAACAGTGCTGGATTATCCTTTAATGGCAACTGGGCACGCAGTGATCATAATGGGCAGTTGGGAAGTTTGGGAACCGCATTTAGCCTGCCTGTTGGTCCATTGACGGCCAGCATTGGCGGTAAGGCTCTCTATTTATCCCCTAAAGATGGGAAAAATGGTGAGGCATTAGCCGCAGGTGTGGGTTTGAGTTGGACTATTATGCCCGCTTTAGCGCTGTACGGTGAAGCTTACGGTGCGCCATCCAGATTAACTTCGGGTATTGATTCTTATGTTGAGGCTGCGGGTGGCTTACGTTTTACCGTATTTAAACCGTTGACGGTGGATGCTGGTTATCGGGTTATGAACATGAGAGGGAAAGAGGGAAATAGGGATAACAAACTGGCTGATGGATTTTATATCGGTGCTGGTTTGAATTTCTAATTTACTTTTGCGTTTTGTCCGCACCATTGCTGATGCGGACAGTTAATTAACCTACTTCTGGCAGTAAACCACTGACAATACCTATCTGGATGGCAATGACTGTAATTCCGCAAAGAAATACTAGAATCAGAACGGGTTTTCCGCCTTTTACCCGATAGGCTTTTTGTTCAATTTGACGACTGCGCCAAGCCAGCATGGAAGGCAGTAACAGGGCGAGAATGGACAGTGCGACTGCGGCGAAAGTTAACGCCATAACAAAGTTTGGATAGTACAAGGAGCAAAGTAGTGGTGGAACAAAAGTCATGATGCCGGTTTGCAGGCGGCCTGTCGCATTATTACGGCGTTTGAACAGATCTGCCATATAGTCAAACAAACCTAGGGAGACCCCAAGAAATGAGGTTGCCAGTGCCAAATCAGCAAACAGACGGACAGCAAGCTCTACACGAGGCGTCGCGACAACTTCTCTCACCGCTTTTAACAGTCCATTCAGCCCTGATTGCTCCGCTAAGATGCCGACAAAAGTATGGGAAGAGATGGCACCCAGAGTGGCTAATTGCCATAAGATATAGGCAGTCAGTGGGATAGCACTGCCGATAACAAATATTTTGCGTAACTTACGGGTATCGCCCCCCATATAATTGACGATACTTGGCACACTGCCGTGAAAACCAAAAGAGGTGAATACCACGGGAATAGCTGATAATACCAAACCTTGTTCCAAAGGCATTGACATCAGGTTAGTGCTTTTAATGTGGGGCATCATGACGGTCAGCATAATAACCAGAAAAATAATTTTTGCCGTAAACAGCAGGCGGTTAATCATATCGACAGATTGAGTACTGATAGTGACAACACAACCCGCGACAAGAGTGAAAATCAGCACACCGTATGAAACAGGAATAGGTTTATCCAGCCATGAAGAGAGGCTGCCTGACAGCAACTCACCTGCACCACTGATATAAGCGGTTGTCAGAGCATACATGAGGAAAAGCATACTGAAACCGGTGAGCCATTGGCCTCCTCGCCCAAGATAACGTTTTGCCAGCGTTCCCAGGCCCGTATCGGCCGGGCTGTATTGATAAACTTCCACCAACAATAAAGCGGTATAGCTCATCAAAACCCAAAGAGCGATTAACATCACGAAGGTTGTTCCAAAACCGACACCGGCTGCTGCCAGCGGCATCGCCAGCATTCCTGCGCCAATTGTCGTGCCCGCTACGATAAAAATACTGCCAAGAGTACGATTCTTCACGCTTTCCCCTAGTTTCTGAACTGATTGAAATCGTTATGGAAAGGCAGGCTAAAGGATTAATTTATTCATGTCAAATTAAGGTTACACTTAGTGTAAATAAATAATTACAATTGTGTTTTTGCATGATCGTAAATGATGTATTTCATTAAATATAAAAAGTTACTTATTCTATTAAGTATTTAAAAAACCAGACTTTATTCACACTTAAATAAGATAATTTTTTATTTTCATCTAGATTGCCAATTAAAATAAGACGTTATTCATTATCTTAACAATTAACGCATGGTGAAATAAAAATTATCAATGGAAAGAATATCTGTTTGTTTTAGGACATTGGTTGTATCTGTTCTATTCGCTATATCGGGGCAAGCTTATGCTTCAGAGTTTATTGGCCCGGCGGATCAAGAGGTTATCACGCAACAACAGAAAGCGTTATTGCAGCAGGCTCAACAGCAGCGGGAGGCGTTACGTAACAACATCACTTTGTCTCCAGCTTTAGAGCCCGAAACTGATGGTGCTAAATCTGTTTGTCATACCATCCGCTATATTCAATTTGAAGGTGTTGAGAGCCTTTCCCAATCAGTAAGGGAAAAACTAATACAACCTTATTTAACCCGTTGCTTAACCTTGCCAGATATTAATGAACTGGTGCGTAAAGTATCGAATGCCTATATCGAGCGAGGTTATGTCACTTCTCGGGCTGGGCTCAGAGCACAGGATTTATCCACCGGTACGCTCATTATTACCGTGAGTGAGGGCAAAGTTGAATCAATCACGCTTGATGGTGAGACATCCCTTTCATTGAAAATGGCCTTTCCGAGGATGGTTGGTAACATACTGAATCTACGGGATATTGAACAGGGGATGGAACAACTGAACCGGCTTCCTTCCCAACAGATAACCATTGATATTCAGCCAGGAAAACAGCCCGGTCATTCTGCGGTTATCTTAAAACGAATATCGACTCGTTTGCCGGTTGGCGCTAGTTTGGGGATAGATAATAGTGGTCAAAAAAGTACTGGCGCCGGGCAAATCAACGCCAGTGTGAATGTAGATAACCTATTACATCTTGCAGACCAATGGTCATTATCTGTCAGTCGCAACAACGATTTTCGTAATAACCACCGTAGTCGAAGTCTCTCTTCCAATGTGACGATTCCTTATGGTGACTGGTTGTTCAATTATCAATATGCGTGGAACGATTCTTTTCAGGAGATTCCGATCGGCTCACAAACCTACCGTTATGAAGGTGACAATCAAACTCACCGGCTAGCAATAAACCGGACGTTATATCGTGACGGTGAGCAGAAACTGGCTTTGAATGCAGGAATAACACATCGTCAGACGGCTAATTTGTTTGCAGGAAAGAAATTATCCATCAGCAGCCCGACATTAAGTGTTGCCAATCTTGGTATTAATTACAGTTCGGTACTGGCGGGTGGCTATATCACGTTCAACCCTGCATTGAGTTATGGCTTACCCGTGTTAGGCGCAACAAAAGATGATCCGCATTTCCCGGATGCTCCACGTAGCCAATTTCGCAAATTCAGCCTGAGTGCTAGCTATTTTGTCCCGATCTCCGACTCGCTTTATTACCTTTCATCTGCTTACGGTCAAACCACACCGTACAACCTTTATGCCAATGAGCGTCTCTCGTTAGGCGGGCAATATTCTGTTCGGGGATTTAAAGAACAATATCTGACCGGCAATCGCGGTGGGTATTGGCGTAATGAACTGAATTGGCAAATTTCAGAGTTGCCTGTGCTGGGTGAACTGGCCTTAACGGGAGCGCTGGATACGGGTTGGTTACAGGGAAAAACCAAGCAAATCGATGGCGGTAATGTTACCGGTACAGCGCTTGGCATATCACTGACGCACAGCAAGTTCAATCAAACGATGACATTGGGAACACCTCTGATTTATCCAGACCACCTGAAACCGGATAACTGGGTAGTTTACTGGTCTGTATCACTGATTTTTTAGCGATGTAATACGGATATTTATACCAATAACTTTGTACTCAAATTAAGAAAGGACAGAATAATGGAAAGACGTAACGGCCCTATGGCAAGGGGCGCTTGTTATCTTTTAATTTATCTTACTGCCGTATATCCCCTTCATCCTGCTATTGCGGCCGGGATCACGCCAGATAATAACCGAACACAGGTACAAAACCAGGGTAATGTGCCGATCGTAAATATTGCTACGCCTAATGGTGCAGGAATATCTCACAACACCTATAAAGAGTTTAATATTGCCACTCAGGGTGCCGTATTAAATAACGCCACTCAGGTTGCTAAATCACAATTAGCCGGGCAACTTAACGCTAACCCTAACTTGAATGGTAAATCGGCTGAATTGATTATTAATGAAGTCACCGGTAGTGGTCGATCGGATCTTCAAGGAAAACTAGAGATAGTTGGTCATAAAGCCAATGTGATGATTGCCAACCCTAATGGCATTATTTGTGATGGTTGTGGTTTTATCAATACTGGCAGTGCAACATTGACCACGGGTAAACCTCAATTTGATAAACAGGGCGCATTGGAGGCATTGGAGGTTAAAAAAGGCCAGATTACTATTGGTGGCAAAGGGTTGGATGGTAAGACAACGGATTATATCGATATTATCAGCCGAGTGACTGAATTAAATGGAAAAATTCAAGCTAATAATTTATCCCTGACGCAGGGAGCTAACCGGATTGATTTTAACGATGGCACAGTGAAAAAAATCACTGGAGAAGGTGTTAAACCTCAATTAGCCGTTGATACCAAAGCATTAGGCGGCATGTATGCCAATAAAATCCGTTTGGTTGCTACGGAAGATGGTGTCGGTGTTAATCTTAAGGATTTAATCAGCAATCAGCGTGATATTACCTTAAACGTTAATGGTAAAATTGAACTGGGAAATGCCAAAGCCAAAACGGATTTTAATCTTAGCGCTAAAGAGACTCATATTGCGCAAAATATTAAGGTACAAGCGGAACGGGATATTACTCTGGCAAGTACTAAATTGGATAATAAAGGGAGTGTAACTGCGGGCCGGGATATGCGGATATTTGGTGATACCTTGCGTAATACCGGTGATAAAGCACTTTTGCAAGCCAATAATAATATGTGGTTACAGAAAGATTCTCAGGGAAATAAGAGCACTCTGATTGAAAATAAATCTGCAACGATAAAGACTGTGAAAGGGGATTTGGTTGTTCGCACTGATAAACTGGATAATATAAGAGATCAAACCATAACTGAATGGAAAACCATTCCGGCTGACTCCGTAGGAATTAATAAATGGGCTGGTAGTTTTTATGGTATCAGACAAGGTGTTGATTCCGTCATTACATTGGCTGTGAAATTGAAAGATTTTAATCGGGATAAATGGTTTGGTATTATTGATTTATTAAAAAATAACTTTATCAATATTAAACAGGATAGATTTTCAATAAAGGCGATAAGCCCAGCAGGGAATATTGTTTCTGGTGGTAATGCTTATATTAATGCAACTAATTTGCGAAATGATGTTTCATCTATATATGCGAAAAAGGATCTTATTCTCACCGGGGAAAATATTGATATTATCAGTCGTCAATTAGGTAAGAAAAATACATTTTGGCATTATACTACATCAAACCCTATGGTTGGCAGTGAATTCAAAGATGATGATGCACCACCGGGTGATTGGGATTTATTTTATGTTTATGAAGATGCAGAATATACTAAGCAAGGAGAGTTATATACTTGGGGAGAAGAAAGTTATATATCGTCTTCAATTAGTGCGGAAAAAAATCTAGTAGCGGATTTTAAAAATAACTTAAATATCAGAACGTTGATTCCTGATGATGCAAAAAATCTGTCAGAAATAACAGTAACTACCCGACCTGACACATTATCAGCAAAAAACATTTTGCTTCACGCAGGTAAAATCAATATCACTGATAAACTAAAGGCTATTGATGGGTTAAATATTATTTCCGAGAATGATATTAATCTTAATAATTCAGCATTGATTTCATCAAATAGCTTATCTATGACAGCAACTAATAATATTAATGCTTTGCAAGGTGAACTAAAAGCCAAAGATGTAACTATTATCAGCCGCAACGGGAATGTTCAGTTTCAGAGTAGTAGTAAGCCAGGATATTTTAATCCTGATAATACGCGTAAAATAAGCAGCTTGGAAGCTACGGGTGATTTACTCTTACATGCAGGTAAAAATATTCTTCTTCGCAATATTTTCTTAACGAAAAGTCATAATATTTCTTTAACTGCAAATCATGATATTACCATTGATAATAACAGTGAGTTATTGACACATAAACGAATGGGGGATGTGAACGCTGAAAATAAAGAACAAACGCTGTTTAATCAGATGTTATCTACAATAGGTAAACTTGATGCTAAAAGTTCTGTTGTGATTAATGCTGGCGGAAATTTATCTATTAAGGGAGTTAATGTTTCAGCGGTAAAAGATATCAACTTGACCGCTGCAAAAAACATTGATCTCGCTCCCCGTGAATTATCTCCTTCACTGAATAAACTATTTTCCACATCCCGTTCTGGTGAATTAAGTAGCCGATTAACCGCAGGAAATAATATCAATATTATCAGTGGTGCAGATATCAATGGCAAGGCGGCTCAAATTAACGCCAAAGGTAACACATTATTATCAGCAGGTCGGAATATTAACTTGTTAGCTCTGGGCTATTCCGCTATTGATAATAAGAACGATAACAATAAAGATGATCGCCATATCGTTGCTGTAGTTAATGGTGGAAAACAGCTTACCTTAGCTGCTAATGGAACGCTGATTACCCAAGGCGCTACATTAAGCTCAGGCGGAAATACAACGATTTCTTCCGGCGGCAATATGCGTTTTGAATCAGTGCAGAATCACGCTTACCGGGAAAAAGGCAGGGAATTCACCGAATCAGTCACACAGCAAGGTACTGCATTGACTAGTGGCGGTATATTAACTGTTATTTCAAACGGCAGTATTCTTTTCCAAGCCACTAAACTGACTGCCAAAGGTGCGATGGACGTCGCGGCGAAAGGCGGTTATCTGTACGCTCAGGCAATGGAAGAATCTAGCCACTATGAGAAAACAGAAACCAAACGTAAGTGGTATGGCAAAAAGAAAACCATTAAACGTACCCGCCATGATGTTACTAATAAAGTCACTGAATTTACCGCGGGTGGTGATATTAACCTGTTAAGTCGGGATGATAGCACTTACGAAGCCAGTAAAATTGCGACTAATAAAAACGCCAAACTGACCAGCACTCACGGTAAAGTTAATTTTAAGGCGGTAAAAAATACCTCTTTTGAACAGACTATTACCTATTCCAAAGGCTTTTATATTAAGCAAAGGGATAAAGGTTATACCGAAACCCAATGGGTATTACCGCAGATTTTCACTGGTGGAAAACTGACAGTGGAAGCAGCCAACGGTGTTAGTGCTGATATTAAAGCTAAAAATGGTCAGTCATTGCAAAATGTATTAGCCGTATTGGGAAATACGCCAGAAACAGCTTGGTTGAAAGGGCTTCGAGAAAATAAAGATATTCAGTGGAATTTGGTCAAAGACGCTTATGACAGTTGGGATCACAAGAGCCAGCATTTGAATCCAGTGGTTTCTGCGGTAATTGCTATTGCAGCGGCGGCGGCAACCGCAGGCAGTTCTTTAGCGGCATCTGTCGCATCTTATGCGGGTAATAGCGTTGCGGGTGGAGCGTTAACTGCGGGAATGTCATCACTGGCGGCACAGGCGGCCGTTGCTATTGTGGATAATCAGGGGGACATCTCCAAGGCGCTAAAAGTATTAGGTAGCAGTGATGCGGTTAAATCAACCATTACCTCAATGGCGATTGGTGGCGCATTGGCCGGATTTGATTCCTACATGGGATGGGATAAAGCGGCTGATGGCACTAAATTAGATCCCACAAAAGCGAAATTACCTCAAATCAGCAATGGTGATTGGAATAAAGTTGTCCAACGGGTAGCGGGTCAATCCATTATTAGTTCCAGCCTGAATACTGCCATTAACGGCGGCAGCTTTAAAGATAATTTGACTACGGCTCTGTTGGCTAATATTGGCAGCCAGATTAATGCTGAAGGTGCCAGATTGATTGGTGACAACGGCGAGGTATTGGGCATACCGGGTAAAATGTTAAGCCACGCCGTTATCGCAGGGATAAGCGCTGAAATTGGCAGAGGAAATGTTAAAGGCGCAATGGCAGGGGCTTTGGCTGCGGAATTGGCTGGCGTCATGATGGGAGATAATCTCATCAAAGCCGAAGAATGGCAGAGAACATCTGAACGGCAAGCGCAAATTGCTCGTGTTTTTGGCGGCTTTGCCGGCGCAGTGTTTACCGGTAAAGCAGATGGTGCTTACAGCGGAGCGAGCAGTGCAGAAAACACTTTCCGCTATAACTATTTGGCTCATCATCAACGGGAATTAATGGAAAAAGAGCTGGCCGTCGAGTCCAGTTACCTTAAAAAAGCGCAGATTTTTGCTAAATGGGGCTTGATTAGTCACACTCAAGATGGCTATCTGGCTGCGGGTTTTGTATCCGGTATTCCATCAGAACTCTATGATAGTGTGATGGCAATTGTCGGCGCGGTATCTAATCCTTCGGAAGTCATTGAATCGCTTAGAACACTGTTGATTCAGGAGGATATGCCCGGTTTTATCTGGCAAGCGACGAAAGAGGGTTATCTCAAGCAGCTTGATATTGTCAAAACTGAATATGAAAAAGCGGGTCCTGGGGGAGCTTATAACGCTGGCTTGGAAGCAGGAAAGATTGTCACTGAAATAGCAGGCATGCTAGCCGGTGGCCTTGGCGTAGCCAAAGGGTCTACATCTGTCGCAGCTAAATTATCGAAAGTCATCTCAAAAGATCCGCACCTAACAGTAGACATACGGCATGTATATCGGGTAGAAAAAGATGGTAGTAAAACCCAAATGGCATGGGGAGAAGGTAACTATAAGCAGGGGTATCCTTTTGAGGATTTTGTTGCTACTCAGATGCCAGCAGGTACTCGGTTGCCAGAGAATTTCAAAACTTTTGATTTTTATGATCCTGCTACGCGTACAGCTATTAGTGTTAAAACTATAGATACACGTACACCAGCACGGATAAAGGATCCCAAGCAGATATATACGTCAATGAAAGGGAATATTGATTCAGCGGCAGATTTCCGGGGGTACATTAAAGATGGTAAAGAGGTAACATCTTCGATAATTGCACAACGAGAAATTCGTATTGCTGTACCGAAGACAACAACAGTAGATCAGTGGGAGCAGATTAACCGTGCAATAGTCTATGGTGCAGAAAAAAGCATTAATGTCAAAATTACGGTGGTGAAATAATGAATGCAGATTTTAAACAAGGGTTACATGCAAGAGTTAAATTTAATGGTGATTTCTATTCAGTACAAACCTATTCAGGCAATGGTTTATTGGGAGCAGATCCCTCAGGAAGTAACTATTTATTACAGCCAATTGTATCTGATCAAGAGTTGGGAAAGGCTGTGCTTGATGCTTTATCAAAAAGCAGAGTAATCCCTCTGGATAAGTACGGGGATTATTTTGATCATGATGTAAATGCTGAACAGTATAAAAATTGGATCACCGAGATGATGGGATCTTATAATTACCGTTCAAAACGGCAGTTATTTAAGAAAATGTTAAGCTGTGGTATCTGTATGCTTGATGGTCAAATAACGATCCGACCATCCCGCCATGAGAAATTGGAGGGTTGGTCTGAAGATGGTATTTCTGAAGCTGATTATGTCGTGATTCCGGCAGACAGTTCTCCTGAGGAAGTTGGAGCAGCATTACGGCTAGCTTTTTCACGTTGCAGAAGTTATGTTTGACGATAAATGAACAGTTGTTTTTGCACTAAATTGATCATGATCTTTGATTTATAGAGTTAATTAAGGTGGACACGTAGTAGTTATTATGTGTCCACTAATTATCTCGAAAAGATTCAAATAGTTATTAAATAAGCCTTACTGCTAAAATTACGGTGGTGAAATAATGAATATAGATTTTGATCAAGGACTGAATGCGAGTGCCAAATTTAATGGTGATTTTTACTCTGTCAAAACTTATTCTGGGTATCGCCTGCTTAAAGCTGATCCTCAAAGTCACGAACATGTTCTATCTCCTGATGTAACTGATAGCCAATTGGGTAGTGCCGTTTTAGATTCACTTTCTAAAAGTCGGTTGGTCGATCCTGATGATGATTTTTTCGACAACGAAAGGGCAGCTGAACGATATAAAGAGTGGATTGAGCATTTAATGAAAGTTTACAATTACCGTTCAAAACGTCAACTATTTAAGAAGATGAACAGTTGTAATATTCAGTTGTTAGATGGTGTGATAACTATTAGACCTTCTGGTCATGAAAAACTTGAGCTTTGGACAGGGCAGGGTATTGTCGAATCTGATTATGTCATTATTCCAGCAGACAGTTCCCCGGAGGAAGTGGGTGCCGCATTACGACTGGCTTTTTCTCGTTGTAGAAGTTACGTTTGACGATAAGGTAACAGTTTGTTTTTACATTGATTATTCATGATCTTTGATTTAGAGAATTAATTAAAGTGGACACGTAATAGCTATTATGTGTCCGCTAATTATCTCGAAAAGATTCAAATAGTTATTAAATAAGCCTTACTGCTAAAATTACGGTGGTGAAGTAATGAACATAGATTTTGATCAAGGATTGAATGCGGGTGTTAAGTTTAATGGTGATTTTTATTCAATACAAACCTATTCAGGCAACGGTTTATTAGGGGTAGATCCCTTAGGAAGCGAATACCTATTACAGCCAGTTGCATCTGATCAAGAGTTGGGAAAGGCTGTGCTTGATGCTTTATCAAAAAGTAGGATAATCCCACTTGATGAGTATGGGGATTATTTTGATCATGATGCAAATGACAAACAGTATAAAAACTGGATCACAGAGATGATGGGATCTTATGGTTATCGCTCAAAACGTCAGTTATTCAAGAAGATGAACAATTGCAATATTCGCTTGTTAGATGGTGTGATAACTATTATGCCCTACGGTCACAAAAAACTTGAGCTTTGGACAGGGCAGGGTATTGTCGAATCTGATTATGTCATTATTCCGGCAAACAGTTCTCCTGAGGAAGTTGGTGCGGCATTACGGCTGGCTTTTTCACGTTGTAGGAGTTATGTTTGATTAAAGAACCTAAGTTTTATTTCGTAACTGATCATAGCGATATCCATTATATAAAATCATCAGTAAACAGAATATATGGCATTGTTCTGTTAAGAATAAATCTTATGAATAGTAAAACTGTTTTAGTTGATAAAAATGGTAATAAAAAGAAGTTAATAAAGTCTTTTAGACCATTTATTAACTTCCGATATTTTTAATGAACTCATATATATTTGGTTTTTATTTTCCTCTAAAAACTAATTTATTCATTTTTATATTGTAAATAATTATTAATTCTATAGTCTTTTAATACTTGGTCTATTACCCAACTGGTTCGTGAGCCTGATTCTCCTGTTGATGGGCAAAATCCTTTTCCTTGTAATTCATTAATTATTGTATTAATCAATGGCATTTCTATATGCTTTGGATTATCAATATTAAATTGGTGTAATTTATTATTTTCGTCATAATATGAAATGGCTGAATTTCCAAATGTAGAGAAAGATATTTTTCCTTTAGTACCAATTATTTCAACATTATCTCCTCTAGAGTTCGACACAAAATTCCATATACCCACACCTTGAATATTATTTTCAAACATAAATGACATTGATACACAATCTTCAGCGGGATAAGCATTCCCTTGTGAATTTGCATGTCCTTTGACAGAAATAATCTTTCCCAAAAGAAAGTCTAATATATCAAGAGTATGACATGCTAAATCAACAAATAACCCACCACCGGAAATTTCTGGATTAACAACCCAAGGTAAATGATGAGGATCTTGGTAACATTTCTCTATCTCTCTATAAAGTATACAGTTTACTATCCTTGGTGTTCCTATCGCGCCTGACTCAATTAATTCTTTGATCTTTAAAAATCTTGGCAATGCTCTTCTGTAATAAGCTACAAATAAGGGAACATTTTGGGATTTACAAGTCGCGATCATCTCATTACATTCTTCGAATGTTAATGCCATAGGTTTTTCTACATATATTGCTTTACCGGCTTTAGCCGCTAAAATGGTATATTCTTTATGTGTAGAGGGCGGTGTTGCAATATATACTGCATCAATGTCGTTGTCATTAATCAGTGAATTAGCGTCAGAATACCATTTAGGGACATGATGCCTCTTAGCAAAATCCTCTGCTAAATTAGCGTTGCGCCGCATTACTGCAACTAATTCAGAATTATCTAATTTATAAAAGGCAGGGCCACTTTTTACTTCAGTAACATCACCGCAACCAATAATGCCCCATTTTATTGTTTTTTTCATTTTATTTTCCCAATATGTTTATATCGAATTCTTTCTTAATAAAATCTTGGTGGAGATTATAATAGAATTCTGATTTATCCCATTTTTTTCGTTCCAATATATGATTATATAACATGTTTTTTACTTCTGAATCAAGCGAGTTAATATAATCTTCATCAAATTTCTTATAATCCATTACACCGAAGTGACATGTGGGTTCACATCTATTAGTATGGTAACCCAATTGTATTGTTGCGCGATTATGTTTCAGTATGCCACCATATCCTCTATGTATTGCCAAATTATTATAAAAGATAGCTTCTCCTGGATTTAGTATGATTTTTTCACCGATATTAATGTCAGGCGATTTCATTGGGGCTATTTTTTTTGAACCAGAAAATAATGCTTTTTCTATATTATTAAAATTACGAATATGGCTACCTTTTACAAACCATAAACATTCATCTTTATATAACGGTATGTTTATTTGAATATTATTATGGAAATGCTTATCTGAATACCATGAGTCGAGAATTTCTTCATCAGGAATTTGTATTACATCACGATGCCAGCCTTGACGGTAGTCAACCCCTTTATTTGCGTAGAATAATGAGGCACCATCAAGTATGATGTCTCCACCTTTTAATAAATGGCTACAAATCTCAATAATTTTATTATTATTAATAATTGATTGAATTCCCTTAATTGCCATTTTGGGTTGAATAAATTGAATATTAAACATCTTATCATTATTTTGTTTGATATGATTATGTATTATATTTAAGTATAGATCAATTTTAGACTCTGATAAGATAGGTTTAATAATATACCCATCTTTATTAAACTGTAATAATTCATCTTTATTTAGCATATTTACTAACCTTAAGTAATTAAAATTATTTTTATATTGTAGAATAATTTTCTGGAGTATTGTCATTGAGGAATTTAATAATATTTTTTATTATTCTTTCTTTTCCGGTCTTTATATCTAAACACATTGTTTGTCTATGAATTTTCAATCTGGTTTCATAATCAAATATTTTTATAATGGAATTTATAAAAACATCATCAGAAATATCATTATGTAAACCTAATTTGAAAAAACCTACTGTATTAGAAAAATAATGCAAATTTTCTCGTTTATTTGCAGAAATTGATATAGATGGAATACCTAATGCAGCTAGTTCATATACTGTTCTTCCATTAGAACTGATTGCAATATCAGCAGCCAACATATGTTGGGACATACCGGTCTTAATATTATTTATCCATTGAATATTTTTATAATTTCCAAAATTTAAGAAAGAATTTAATTCTTGGGTAAAAGGATAAGCCGGGCCTGTAATAACTGTTACTATAATATCTTGGAAGAAATTACATGTGGATAATAACTTCAAAAATCGCAAAGTTAGGTTGTTTGGATCTTCTCCTCCAAAAGATAATAATATAGATTTTACCATTTTATTTATTTTTATTCTATTTGACGAAATAAATTCGTCTCGTAGATCAATATAATTATGTCCATAAAGGACATGAGGATATCTTCCTGAAGAATAAATAGCATTTATAGTAAGATCTGTTTTCTTTACACCACTCCCGGTGTCTTCAAATGTAATGATTTTTTTGCCTAAATTTTTTATGGCGTCAATATAACTTTCATCAGTGTCTAATGTGTCATTTATCACTAAGTTTGGATTTATTTTTTTGACATATTGGTAAATGGGTATATTCCTATTTTGTAGGATAAGTTTTATATCTAAAGATTTTAAATAATTAAAAGCGTTTATACTTTCATGAGTGCATAAAACATATACATCGTTATTCTTTAAACTTTTGCTTAAATCAGCCACCCTAAAAGTATGTCCCATTCCGATTCCAGGATAGCCAGCAACTATAAATAGTATTCTTTTTCTCATTTTATACTTTTGTTTAGATATTAGAGGGTTATGATCATTAATTAGTTTATGATAAACAGGGATGAAGCATAAGTTGATTTTTTTCTGAATACAATGTTTTTATTTAAAAATAACTATTTTTAGTTATTTTATGTTTGCATGGCTCCTATTAAATTCTCCTTTCCTCCAAATATGGGAGAGTATTTTGAGATCAAATTTGGAAAGCTTTTCTTCTGCTGGTACTGATATTTTTCAAGCTAATATACCAATTAGCTTGAATTTCTTTTAGGGTTTGCCAAGTACGATGATTGGTCTTTTCTTAGGTAAAAGATGAGTAATTTTAGGATATTTAGATACAGTACTTACTATAGTTATTTATTGTGATGTAGCTCAGTTAAACTGAATGAAAAAAATAGTAATAGATTGTTTTTTAATAAAATAAATGGAGTTTAAAGCTTATTGTAATATACAATTACAAATAAAACTTTAGATAACCCGATAAATTAATTATGGTTATAAAATAGTGTTTGATATTGTTGAATTATTGATTTTATTAGGTATATATATGGATAAAAATGACGTATATACCTGTCATCTTTCAAGTTACCTCTTTGTTGGCTGCGCTCACTCACCCCGGTCACATCGTTATCTATGCTCCCGGGGATTCGCTCCCTTGCCGTCGCGATGCATCTTGAAATCCATAAGGTATATATCGAATTCTTTCTTAATAAAATCTTGGTGGAGATTATAATAGAATTCTGATTTATCCCATTTTTTTCGTTCCAATATATGATTATATAACATGTTTTTTACTTCTGAATCAAATGTTAATGCCATAGGTTTTTCTACATATATTGCTTTGCCAGCTTTAGCCGCTAAAATGGTATATTCTTTATGTGTGTAGGGTGGTGTTGCAATATACATATCGAATCGTTTATTAATTAAATACTTGTGAGGGTTATAGTTGAGATTTGACTTATCTCATTTTTTCTATCCAATATCTATGTATATAACATGTTTTTTATTTTTCAAGCAAGTAAGTTAATATGATTTTTCCCCAGTATTAATATCAGGTGATTTCGACGGTGCAATTTTTACAGTAGTTGTTTTACATTAATCAGTTATAGTCTTTGATTGATATAGTCAATGCTAGCTTGATGAAATGTGATTTAGTGGGCTTTTCGGTCAGAATATTTTTTTGTCACCAGAAATTTGGTGAATTGATCATCAAATCCACAACATTTATAATCAATACATATCAACATTGAAGGTGGTGAGGATATGAAGAGACAAGTGAAAACAATGACTCTCCCAGCGATGACAGCGGCGTTATTGGCGTCTCTGGCTCCTGTTCCGGCTAAAAGTACCGTTCTACCGATGACGGTCGTTGAAATACAAAAATCGGCAGGTTTGATATCTACATTGACATTTAACCTGAAAGATGAACAGGTTTTTCTGCCTTTGTCAGAGGCAACTGCTTACTTGCAAAGTCTGAATGAGTACACGCGAAAGTCGTTATCTGAAGCTATCGCTCATCGTGTTGCTAAGGGGAGTGGTGAATTGTTTTCAAATTCAGTACGCATAAGAAAATTAGCCAATGACAACATTGAATATTGCATGAGGATAAAAGAGGCAATACGTATCGTTCTGTCATCTGATAATCTGAGTAAGAATTTTACAGATCCGTCTCAGCGAGAAATATTTCGGGTGAATATTGTGAAGTTCGGTCGAGCAATAGCGAACTCTGAATATACTGCGTGTGATATTCTTTCGGCTATTGAACAAAGCCTGCCTCCGACAAAGACATATCATCCTGATAATTTACCTACTTCTAGAGAAGTTAAATTGATGATATTAGCAGAACATAAAAACCTTGGTCTGTCAGAGCCGGAATTTTTATAATGGGAGTCAGTGTTACTGTTCATAAAGATGTTGAATTTCATGAGGTTGCAATAGTTTATGCAAAGTTGTTAGAGCATTGGAAAAGGACGGCGTTATTACCTTCTGTATTTGGCCGGGATGGTCAATGGGAACATAATAGCAGAACCTTAGATTCAAATATCTATAAATTGCATATTAGGATGCCAGATGAAATACCGTGGGAAAAATATAAGCCACAGATTGATCGATGTTCGGATAATTATTTAGTGTATGTGCAGCATTGGATGGATAGTAAGAGTTTTCAGGTGATAAGTATTATGAGCCCAAAGGCTCACGAATTAGCAAAGACGTCATTTCTTACAGAGCTTGAGCGTAGGGCTGAGGAGTTCCATTCCATCTAAATTACTATATAACCTGCTGTTAATAAATTAAAAGCCCTTATATACCCAATGGATTTCAAGATGCATCGCGGCGGCAAGGGAACGAATCCCCGGGAGCATAGATAACTATGTGACCGGGGTGAGAGAGTGCAGCCAACAAAGAGGCAACTTGAAAGATGACGGGTATAAATTCGGGGATTCTTTGTCCATGCTATCAAGGTGTGGATATTCGTATTCATTATTGAGTGTTAGTTTTTAAGATAAATACTAAAGCTCAATCTCAATATCACTAAGCGGATGACAGCAGCAGGGTAAAATTTCGCCTTCATTAACAAAAGCCAGAGGTTTGCGTCGATAGCCGACTTTGCCTTTTATCAATTTGACACGACAGGAACCGCAATAACCTTCGCGGCATTGGTATTCAGCTTGAACTCTACCTTGTTCCAGTGCCTCTAGCAGACTGTTATGTAGTTCGGGAGAGCTGTAGATATGATAACCCTGCATACCATGCAGGGTTACTTTATAGCTTGTCATCAGAGTTCAAAATCACTCAGGTCGTCAGGGTTAACTTCAGCATCAATCTGACCAACCAGATATGAACTAACTTCAACTTCTTGTGGCGCGACTTGAACGTTATCAGACACCAGCCAGGCGTTAATCCACGGAATCGGGTTAGAACGCGTTTCAAATGGCAGTTTCAGCCCGACAGCCTGCATGCGGATGTTAGTAATGTACTCAACATATTGACACAGAATATCTTTGTTCAAGCCAATCATCGAGCCTTCGCTGAACAGGTAATCTGCCCACTCTTTTTCTTGTTCCGCCGCCTGAACGAACAGGTCATAGCACTGTTGTTCACACTCTTTGGCAATTTCTGCCATTTCCGGGTCGTCCTGACCAGAGCGCAACAGATTCAGCATATGTTGTGTGCCGGTCAGATGTAGTGCTTCGTCACGGGCGATCAATTTGATGATTTTTGCATTACCTTCCATCAATTCGCGTTCAGCAAAGGCAAATGAACAGGCAAAACTGACGTAAAAGCGGATCGCTTCCAGTGCGTTAACGCTCATCAGGCACAGATATAATTGCTTTTTCAGTTCATGCAGACTCACCGTGATGGTTTTACCGGTAATCTGATGTGTGCCTTCACCAAATAGCTGGTAGTGATTAGTCATCTCAATCAGATCATCGTAATAAGAGGAAATGTCTTTCGCCCGTTTCAGAATCTCTTCGTTGGTGACAATATCATCAAACACAACCGCCGGATCGTTAACGATGTTCCGAATGATGTGAGTGTAAGAACGTGAATGAATCGTTTCAGAAAAAGACCAAGTTTCAACCCAGGTTTCCAGCTCCGGGATGGAGATCAAGGGCAGAAAAGCCACGTTCGGGCTGCGGCCCTGAATAGAGTCCAGCAGCGTTTGATATTTTAAGTTACTGATAAAAATATGCTTTTCATGGTCTGGCAGCGCATTGTAATCAATGCGATCGCGAGACACATCGACTTCTTCCGGGCGCCAGAAGAAAGAGAGCTGTTTTTCGATCAATTTCTCGAAAATCGGATACTTTTGTTGGTCATAACGGGCTACGTTTACTGGCTGACCAAAAAACATGGGTTCCTGTAACTGATCGTTTTTGACTTGTGAAAAAGTGGTATAGGCCATAACTTCCTCAAATTAAATCTTACATGCGCCGCTTTCACAATCGGAATCAGCAGATTCCACGACTTCTTCCAGGTCATCCTGAATGTCTTCCGCGCCATCACGGGTATTGTGGTAATACAGTGTTTTCACACCATATTTGTAAGCGAGCAGCAAATCTTTCAGCAGTTGATTCATCGGCACTTTTCCACTCGGGAAATGTGTCGGATCGTAGTTGGTATTGGCAGAGATCGACTGATCGATAAATTTCTGCATGATACCAACCAACTGCAAGTAGCCATCATTACCCGGCATTTGCCACAAGAGTTCGTAAGCGCTTTTCAGACGCTCATATTCCGGTACAACCTGGCGCAAAATGCCATCTTTTGATGCTTTGATGCTGATATAACCACGAGGTGGTTCAATGCCGTTGGTGGCGTTAGAGATCTGTGAAGAGGTCTCTGACGGCATCAAAGAAGATAATGTTGAATTGCGCAGACCATATTGTTTGATATCGTTGCGCAATGCTTCCCAGTCATAGTGCAGCGGTTCATTGGTCAATGTATCCAGCGCTTTTTTATAGGTATCGATAGGTAGGATACCTTTAGAATAGGTGGTTTCTTTAAACCACGGGCAAGCACCTTGTTCTTTCGCCAGTTCATTAGAGGCTTTCAATAGGTAATACTGGATAGCTTCAAATGTTTTGTGAGTCAGGTTGTTAGCGCTGCCATCTGAGTAACGTACACCGTGTTTCGCCAGATAGTAAGCATAGTTGATGACACCAATGCCTAATGTACGGCGACCCATTGCCCCTTGCTTGGCGGCAAGGATAGGGTAGTCCTGATAATCGAGCAGGGCATCAAGGGCACGGACCGCGAGAGTAGCCAGTTCTTCCAGCTCATCAAGATTTTCAATTGCCCCCAGGTTGAATGCGGACAAGGTACACAGTGCGATTTCACCATTTTTATCATTGATATCATTCAATGGCTTGGTTGGTAGTGCAATTTCCAGACACAGGTTTGATTGGCGCACAGGAGCGACTAAAGGATCAAATGGACTGTGGGTGTTGCAGTGGTCTACGTTCTGAATGTAGATCCGGCCGGTAGAAGCACGCTCTTGCATCATCAGGGAGAAGAGCTCAACTGCTTTCAGACGTTGCTGACGGATATTGCTGTCCTGCTCATATTTGGTGTACAAGCGCTCAAACTCATCCTGATCAGCAAAGAATGCTTCATATAGCCCAGGAACATCCGATGGGCTGAACAGGGTAATCTCTTCACCTTTGATCAGGCGCTCGTACATCAGTTTATTAAGTTGTACGCCATAGTCCATGTGACGAACACGGTTTCCTTCAACGCCACGGTTGTTTTTCAGTACCAGCAGGCTTTCAACTTCCAGATGCCATAATGGATAGAACAGTGTCGCCGCACCGCCACGAACGCCCCCCTGAGAGCAGGATTTGACCGCGGTCTGGAAATGTTTATAAAAAGGAATACAGCCAGTATGGAAGGCTTCACCATTACGGATTGGGCTTCCCAGCGCGCGAATACGGCCTGCGTTGATACCAATACCAGCACGTTGAGAAACATATTTTACAATCGCGCTGGAAGTCGCATTAATGGAATCCAGGCTATCATCACATTCAATCAACACACAGGAGCTGAATTGACGAGTCGGGGTGCGTACACCTGCCATGATCGGGGTAGGCAGAGAGATCTTAAATGTGGAAGCTGCGTCGTAAAAACGGCGAATATAGCCCAGACGTGTCTCTTTCGGATAACCGGAGAACAGGCAAGCCGCGACCAGAATATAGAGGAATTGGGCACTTTCATAAATTTCACCGGTAACGCGATTCTGAACCAGGTATTTACCTTCAAGCTGTTTGACCGCCGCGTAAGAAAAGTTCATATCACGCCAATGGTCAATAAACTCGTTCATTTGCTCGAATTCTTCTTTCGAGTAGTCTGCAAGCAAGTGCTTGTCATATTTGCCCATTTTCACCATACGGGATACATGGTCATAGAGCGCGGGTGGCTCGAATTGACCGTAAGCTTTTTTACGCAGGTTGAAAATTGCCAAGCGGGCGGCCAGATACTGATAGTCAGGTGCATCACCGGAGATAAGATCAGCGGAAGCTTTGATCATCGTCTCATGAATATCTGAGGTTTTGATGCCATCGTAAAATTGGATTTGAGAACGCAGTTCTACTTGTGATACCGAGACATTTTTCAGTCCATCGGCTGCCCAGTTAACAACCCGGTGGATTTTATCAAGGTCAATTCGTTCTTTGTGGCCATCACGCTTTGTTACTAGCAGACTATGGTTCATGGACAGGCATACCTTACATTTACTTTCAAATTCGCTCCCACCTGCTTTGTGTCTTTGACTTAGGACCAAAACATAATCCTCTCAGTGGCGGAAAAACCAACGAGAGAGTAGTGGTAATGGAATGTTAAGGAACACAATATGTAGGGGGTACACTAAATAATGACAACAAGATAATGTTAAAATCAGCTTTTATCAAGTGCACAAAAATACGGATTCTTGTGGATAACTTGAGGACTAAAATTTATTAAAAAGCCGGAAGCCTGCATCATTACTAGCGGTTGCTCTGACAGAAACACCGGCAAAAATGGGTAAAAAAATTCCTGAAAATGTGATTTATTTGCCGCTTTATTAATCGGTCAGATAAACATGTCAGACATATTGGGTGTGTAACATATAATTGACGTCTACATTGTGACCAAGGCTAAATTTATCCGTTAGCGGGTTGTAATGCAGGCCGATAATATGCTTTTCCCGCAGGGATGTTCTGTCAACCCAGCCTATCAATTCTGATGGCCGGATAAATTTCTTCGCATCATGGGTTCCCTTCGGTACCATTTTTAGAATGTATTCCGCGCCGATTACCGCCATAAGCCAGGCTTTTTTGTTGCGGTTAATGGTAGAGAAAAAGACGTGTCCGCCGGGTTTCACTAATTGAGCGCAAGCATGAACGACCGATTGTGGATCGGGGACATGTTCCAGCATTTCCATACAGGTGACGATATCATAAGCTTGTGGATATTTTTCGGCGTGGCTTTCTACTGTTTCCTGTACATAGGTCACGGGGATAGCTGTTTCAAGGGCGTGCAGTCTGGCAACCTGAAGTGGTTCTGTACCCATATCCAGTCCGGTCACATCAGCCCCTTCACGGGCCATACTTTCTGACAAAATACCGCCACCACAGCCCACATCTAACACTTTTTTACCGAAAATGCCGCCAGAACGTTGCAAAATATAATTCAGGCGTAGTGGGTTAATCCGGTGCAGTGGCTGAAATTCACCTTCCAAATCCCACCAGCGAGAAGCAATCGCTTCAAATTTTTCTATTTCCTGTTGATCAACATTGTTTGGGGTGGAAGGGGTTTTGATGTTCATCAGCGGTTGTTGCTCCTTAAACTTTCTTTAAACAGGCGGATTCACTCAGTTCTGAGATAGTATACACGGCTTAATTTTTAAATACCCGTATCTGATTTTTATAAAACTGTTGGGGTGTGGTATAGTTCTAAGCCTTTGAATTCGGAATGTATGAAGGATAGTGGGTTCCATGAGCGACATTGCTAGAGAAATCACCCCGGTCAATATCGAAGAAGAGCTGAAAAGCTCGTATTTGGATTATGCGATGTCTGTTATTGTTGGACGCGCACTACCAGATGTTCGAGACGGACTAAAGCCGGTACACCGTCGCGTACTTTATGCCATGAGTGTGCTGGGAAATGATTGGAATAAACCCTACAAAAAGTCTGCCCGTGTTGTCGGGGACGTCATCGGTAAATACCACCCACATGGGGATAGTGCAGTCTACGACACGATTGTTCGTATGGCTCAGCCATTTTCCCTTCGCTATATGTTGGTTGATGGTCAGGGTAACTTTGGGTCAGTTGATGGTGACTCAGCCGCCGCTATGCGTTACACCGAAGTGCGTATGGCGAAAGTTGCCCATGAACTGCTAGCGGATCTGGAAAAAGAGACTGTCGATTTTGTGCCAAACTATGATGGTACAGAACAGATCCCGGAAGTGATGCCAACGAAAGTACCAAACCTGCTGATCAACGGTTCTTCCGGTATCGCAGTGGGTATGGCAACTAACATTCCTCCTCATAACTTGTCCGAAGTTATTGATGGTTGTCTGGCTTATATTGAAGATGAAAATATCAGCATTGAAGGGCTGATGCAGTATATTCCTGGCCCAGATTTCCCTACTGCTGCGATTATTAATGGTCGTCGCGGTATTCAGGAGGCTTATCGTACTGGTCGCGGTAAAATTTATATCCGTGCCCGTGCGGAAATTGAAGTGGATGAGAAGAATGGTCGTGAAACTATTTTAGTGCACGAGATTCCTTATCAGGTCAATAAAGCCCGTCTGATTGAAAAAATTGCCGAATTGGTGAAAGAAAAACGCATCGAAGGGGTTAGTGCACTTCGTGACGAGTCTGATAAAGACGGCATGCGGATTGTGATTGAAGTGAAACGGGATGCGGTGGGGGAAGTGGTTCTGAATAATCTCTACTCCCTGACTCAGCTTCAAGTCTCTTTTGGTATCAACATGGTGGCCCTGCATCAGGGGCAGCCGAAGTTGCTGAATCTAAAAGATATTATTTCGGCCTTCGTATGCCACCGCCGTGAAGTGGTCACTCGTCGTACCATCTTTGAATTACGTAAAGCCCGTGAACGTGCCCATATTCTTGAGGCATTAGCTGTAGCACTGGCGAATATCGATCCTATCATCGAACTTATCCGTTTTGCACCGACGCCCGCCGAGGCAAAAGCCGCATTGGTTGCTAAGCCGTGGGAATTAGGTAGTGTTGCTGCCATGTTGGAACGTGCTGGTGATGATGCTGCCCGCCCTGAATGGCTGGAACCACAATATGGTGTGCATGACGGTAAATATTATCTGACCGAACAACAGGCTCAGGCCATTCTGGATCTGCGTTTGCAGAAACTGACCGGCCTGGAGCATGAAAAACTGCTGGATGAATATCGTGAATTGCTGACATTAATCGGCGAATTGCTGTTCATTCTGGAAAATCCTGAGCGCTTGATGGAAGTGATCCGTGAAGAGTTGTTGGCAATTAAGTCGCAATACAGCGATGCCCGCCGTACTGAAATCACGGAGAATACGGCTGATATCAATATTGAAGATTTGATTAATCAGGAAGATGTTGTTGTCACCTTGTCACATCAAGGGTATGTCAAATATCAACCATTGTCTGACTATGAAGCGCAGCGCCGTGGTGGTAAAGGTAAATCCGCAGCGCGTATTAAAGAAGAAGATTTTATTGACAAGTTGTTGGTTGCCAATACTCACGATACGATCCTCTGCTTCTCCAGCCGTGGCCGCCTGTACTGGATGAAGGTTTATCAATTACCGGAGGCGAGCCGTGGTGCGCGTGGTCGTCCGATTGTTAACCTGTTGCCGTTAGAGCAAAATGAGAGAATTACGGCGATTCTGCCGGTGCGTGAATATGAAGAAGGGCTGTATGTCTTTATGGCTACCGCCAGTGGGACCGTGAAGAAGACCGCGTTGCAAGATTTCAGCCGTCCGCGCAGTGCGGGTATTCTCGCCGTTAATCTCAATGAAGGTGATGAGCTGATCGGTGTTGACCTGACTGACGGTAGTAACGAAGTTATGTTGTTCTCCGCGGAAGGGAAGGTTGTTCGTTTTGAAGAGGAAGCGGTTCGTTCAATGGGGCGTACAGCTACCGGTGTACGTGGTATTAAACTAAATGGTAAAGATAAAGTTGTTTCTCTGATTATCCCGCGTGGAGAAGGAGAAATTCTAACGGTCACTGAAAACGGTTATGGTAAACGTACCGCTGAAAACGAGTATCCAATTAAATCCCGTGCAACACAGGGGGTTATCTCGATTAAAGTCAGTGAGCGTAATGGTAACGTGATCGGGGCAATTCAGGTTGAACCAACCGATCAAATAATGATGATTACTGATGCTGGCACATTAGTACGAACAAGGGTGTCGGAAGTTAGCGTTGTTGGCCGGAATACTCAAGGCGTAACACTTATTCGTACCGCTGAAGATGAGAAAGTTGTCGGCTTACAGCGGGTTGCTGAGCCTGAAGATGATGATGAAGACGGGCTGGCAACAGAAGGGGAAGAAGTGAAAAGTGATAGCACCGATTTACCTGATGCTAACAGCAGTGAGTCAGTTGATCCGGTTTAAGTGAGGATATTTTTTCACTTAATTTAAGAAACAGGTGCTTCGGTGCCTGTTTTTTTAAAGGAATTTTTATTAGTATCAAAATCTGCAACAGATGGGCCTTTTTAATCTTTAAACTCTGGATACCCTATGGATTTCAAGATGCATCGCGACGGCAAGAGAGAGAATCCCCGGGAGCATAGGTAACTATGTGACCGGGGTGAGCGAGTGCAGCCAACAAAGAGGCAACTTGAAAGATAACGGGTATATATCTTGTCATTAATGACATTGAATAATGCTGGTTTTTATCAGGTAACCTTTTGAGATATCTTTCTTCTTTTCGTACATCGCTGAAAATATCCCGTTATCTTTTCCGGGTGCTTGGCTTAATGTTGTGGGCATTAGGCGCTTTATTAACAGCTTTTTACCTGGTTAATATCTTTAATGAAGTTAAATCAGATATTCGTCAAGAATACAATGCTAATTATGATTCCACGCTCTCTTATGTGCGTCATACAGCAAGTGTTCTGCGGGATATCCAATATATGACAGAGAAGCATTTACTGAATTCTAATGGAAAAAATGCCATTTTTGATTTTCCACATAATAATCCAGCGTTTTCTTATCATCCTTTGTACCAAAGCGCTGACTGTCATACTTTTCGCAACAGTACTCATAGTTATTTAAATTCATTAAATAATTTTATCTCCTATTGGAAAGATAATCTTGCTGCGCCTCAGGGGTTGAATCAGGTTTTTCTGGTGGGTACGCAAAGTATGTGTATGGTAAGTTTTTCTATCCGTAATACCACGACTGAACCCGATACGTTGAAAAAAATAGTTTATGAAAACTCACGTAGGCTTATCAGCCTGAAAGAGCAAGGTAAAGAACGAAATGTTTATTGGGTTATACCGGGTGCAAGATCTGATAGCGGCCATCTCTACGTGTTGGCTCCGGTATATGTCAATGGTGAGATGGTTGCTATGATAGGCATTGAACAATTCATCAGATTGGACTCTTTTATTCAGAGACAAGACCACTCAATTTCAATCACGTTATTGAATCGCAGTAATCAACCGGTGTTGCATTATCCAGCAAATGATGACTATAAACTTCACTATGCTGATTATCAGTTGGCAGCGCCTTATTTTGGCTATGATGATAATTTTACTGATTTACTGTTAAAACGTCGGTTAATGCCATCTTCATTCAGTATCATTTATGCACTGCCACTGAAAACTATTTTCGAAGGTTTTAAGCTACAGATTATTAGCAGTATTGTGCTTAATGTATTATCTGCCTTTGTCATCATTATCTTGGTGTATCTGTTTGAGCGGAAAATGTTTGTTCCGGCTGAAGAGAATGCCATTCGCCTGGAAGAGCATGAACAATTTAATCATAAAATTGTGGCTTCAGCGCCGGTTGGGATCAGTATATTACGGGTCAGTGATGGCAGTAGTATTCTGAGTAATGAGTTGGCACATAATTATTTGAGAATGCTAACGCACGAAGATCGGGAACGGATTATTCATATTATTTGTGACAGAACCAGTAGTTATGTTGATGTTGTAACCAGTAATAATCATCATCTGCAAATCAGTTTTGTTCATTCCCGCTACAGGAATGAAGAGGTGGCAATTTGTGTCTTGGTTGATATTAGTGTCCGTGTGCGGATGGAAAAATCATTACAGGAAATGGCGTTGGCATCAGAACAGGCTAACTATTCTAAATCTATGTTTTTGGCTACTGTCAGTCACGAGTTGAGAACGCCGCTTTACGGTATTATTGGCAACCTGGAGTTATTACAAGCACATTCATTGCCTGCTGAATCTGTCCGTTTGTTATCAACGATGAATAACTCCTCAGCGCTGTTGCTAAAAATCATCAGTGATATTCTCGACTTTTCAAAGATTGAATCTAAACAGCTTAAAATTGAGTCTAGAGAATTTTCCTGTCAGGAAGTTATCTCCCATGTTATTTCTAACTATCTACCGTTAGTGGTGAAAAAGCCGTTGACCTTGTATTGCTATATTGAACCGGATGTTCCAGATTATATCTGCAATGATCCGGTTCGATTACAACAAGTTATATCTAATCTATTAAATAATGCGATTAAATTCACTGATACCGGATGTGTGATTATACATGTGACAGTTGATAGAGATTACTTATACGTCAGAATAAAGGACACTGGCGTCGGTATCTCTGATAAAGCGCTTACTCAGTTGTTTGATCCATTTTTCCAGATCATGCCAAATACGGAAAGTTCATCTCAGGGAACAGGGCTTGGTCTGGCGATTTGTGAAAAACTTATCAATCTGATGGATGGTGATATTGAAGTCATTTCACAACCACAGATAGGGAGTATGTTTTCTATTCGTTTACCTTTATATGGTGCGAAATATAGGCCAAAAACTCAGTTAATAAATGAGTATCAGCGAAAAATCATCTTGGCTATACGTAATCTTTATCTGGAGGAGTTTTTACAGCGTTTTCTGGTTCATCATGGCTTACACACTGTTTTATACAGTGAGCAAAATACAGAGGGTAGTGAAATTATTATCAGCGATTTTCCTGATGCGGTTATTTCCTCTGTATACGCTTATATTGAATTATCGACGGACTATATTGGCTCACCGGAACAAATCAGAGAAAACTATTGGTTACATAACACTTACCATTTACATGATTTGTCGGTAATGATTGAGCGGCTGATTTCACCGAATCATAATGTGGTATTGAATACCGCCGCCCCTGTTTTTCAGGCAAACACCCGGTTTAATACTATTGTGGTTCTGGTGGTAGATGATCATCCTATCAACCGCCGTTTATTGGCCGATCAGTTGAAATCCATTGGTTTTCAAACAGCGATGGCAAATGATGGATTAGATGCGTTGGAATATCTGAAGAACGGGGGGATTGATATTATTCTGACGGATGTCAATATGCCCAATATGGATGGTTATGCGTTAA
The DNA here is from genome assembly GCF_963878365.1 of Photorhabdus sp. HUG-39. Classification (NCBI taxonomy): domain Bacteria; kingdom Pseudomonadati; phylum Pseudomonadota; class Gammaproteobacteria; order Enterobacterales; family Morganellaceae; genus Photorhabdus; species Photorhabdus sp. HUG-39. Next base: position 72,886 of record NZ_CAWNWY010000017.1, read on the forward strand.
CAATGTATTTACGGAATGATGGGTGTAAGCTGCCGATTATTGGTATTACGGCAAATGCACTAGCAGAAGAAAAACAACGCTGTATTGATGCGGGAATGGATGATTGTTTGTCTAAACCGGTTTCTCTGGTGACTCTCAGGCAGACACTGACGCAAATGATTTGAAACCCCGGTACAAAAAAATGCCCGGTACAAACAAATAGTTACCGGGCATCAGGACGACTTTCAGGTTAAAATAACGAACAGTATTTACTGAACGTGATTGTTCGTATCGATAGTGACAGAAGCAAGATAATTGAGTAATGCAATATCGTTATTTACCCCCAGTTTTACCATAGCCGATTTTTTCTGACTGCTGATAGTCTTGACACTGCGTTTAAGTTTTTTGGCAATGTCTGTTACCAAAAAGCCTTGGGCAAATAGACGTATAACTTCACTCTCTTTTTGTGATAACGGTTTATCGCCATAGGGGGTTTTCGTCACTTTTTTCAACAGTTCAGAAACGCTGTCTGGCATAAATTTTTCCCCTTGTTTCAGGGCCGTTAATACATCAGGTAGATCTGTTGGCGCTCCTTGTTTTAAGACAATGCCTTCAATATCAAGTTCGAGTACAGCACTTAAAATTGCTGGATTATTGTTCATGGTTAGAACAATGATGGATAGCCTGGGATAATGGCGTTTGATGTATTTAATCAAATTGATCCCATCGCCGTATATGTCCCCAGGCATGGACAGATCCGTGATCAGTACGTTTGCTTTAATACAGGACAGATTGTTGATCAATGTGGTCGAGTCTTCAGACTCAGCGACGACGTTGATCCATTCAAGCCGCTCAAGTGATTTGCGGATGCCAAACAGGACAATCGGATGGTCATCAGCAATAATGACGTTAAGGTTATTCATCTTATTAGTTACCCTGCTGCAATAGCCTTTTGGTGAAGGATTCAATACGGCCAATGCTATTTTTAATCTCTATTACGTTACTGTCTGTTATGTGTTGTTCCAGTGTTTCGCAAGAAAGTTTGAGGAGTTCTAGGTCTAACATAGCAAAGACGCCTTTCAGGCGATGTGCTGTTTGCGAAAGCGATATCAGATCATATTGTTCTATATCAGTATACAGCTTATTAATATCTATCGGTACTGTCTCGACAAATAATTGTCGGTAATCGCTATCAGTTAGCTGTTTTTGATAACTATTTATAACATTGCCAAAATCGTAATCGCTGCTTTCATCGTTAAATGCTGACATTTCTGAATTTGCCGTGAATTCGTTAAAACTGAAACTTCTCTCAATTAATAACGAAATGGCATTGATAACCGCTTCACTCAGATTGTAGTTACATCGAATATAGTCAGGTTTTATCTGTTCAAAGCCGGCCAGATTATCAACCAGTAATATAGTCGATTTTGTCGAATCGTAGGGTTTATCCGTCAACATGATATCGTATTCTCGATCCATATTTTCTGGCTTTTTAGCGAAGTAAACAGCGCCATAATGATGCAGATGATTTTGCACGATCTTACGGATCTCCGTATTGTTGATATCCAGCAAGGCAGTAATGTCTTCCAGTAGCGGCGGGCATTGGTTTTCGCCGATTATTAAGGGCAGACTGATAGCATAGCGCGTACCCAGGTTGGGTTTGCTGTTTATAGTAAAATGACCATTTAATTTTCTACATAATTGGTTACATAGATAAAAGGTCAGTCCTGAATTGGATTGATATTTATCACCAGTGGCTTTGCTTAAAAATGGATAATTCAAGTTTGTTAAATCTGTTGAATTAAGTCCGGTTCCTGTATCTATAATTTCGATTTGAATGTGTTCTTTGTATTCCTGAGAATAATTAACGATGAGAGATATTTTACCATAAGATGTAAGCGTGATTGCATAATTGACTAACATCAGGACGATCTTACTGATGGCAGTATTATCGCCAATAAATAGTGATTCAGGATTAATATTACAGTGATAATAATAATTCAATCCTTTATTATTCATCTTAGGAAACACTTTTTTAATAATATCTTCTAAAATGACTGATAATGAAAACGATTCATTTTTTGCTTGCCATTCACCTGATTCTAATTCATTGAGTAATGAAATATTCTCGATCCAGTCGGATATATATTCAGATTTAGTTAATAAATTATCGACGATACGAACACTATTTTTTTCTATAAGAATTTGTTTCAGTTGGTAAGCGATATGATCTAATTCCTTTATTGGTTGTTTTAATTCAGAACGAATGTTGGTCAACATAAAACGTCGAGCTTGTACACTCTTATCGTGTTCCAAATGGGCAAGTTGTAGACGCCGGCTAATTAATGCTTCCTGATCTTTATCTTGCAGTAAAAACAGATAAGTTTCTGGCAACAGGCGAATGCTGTACATGTTAATTTCATAGACTGAATCATCAATTGAGGTTTGGATGACACCATGATGTTGCTTTGCCATCATCTTAATTTTATTTAAATCGACATTCGGCAACAGATGGTCGGCGATATTATTGCACATAATTATCTGATTTACTGAGAAATCATAAATCAATAAGCCAATCGGGATATTGGAGATAATATCGTGACTTAACGCATCCTTGATTTGTAGCTCGTGGCTCATCTGGGCATTTGGCGCGATATATTTTCTACGAATGTAAATAAGCCCACCTAAGGACAGGATAATAAATACTGAATCAGCCAGTAACAACCAGATGTTTCTATATAACAAATCGATTAGCAAATCTTTGAGTGATATCCGATACAACAGTTTGTATTGCGTACCTTTAATTGATTGAGAAAATTCGAGCCAGAAACCATTTTGTGAAATATTGACTTTATTAATTTCATTAGGGGGTTGCTCGTCATCCGACAATAGACTGAAGTTGGCCGCTGCCATATCCATAGGAAGAAGATGACAAATAGGCAAATCAAAAGCGATAACTGTTGCCAATTGACCCGGTGAATTGAACGTCGCCCGATAAGTATAAAAATAGATATTTTCGCCATTTAACTTACGGATTGATGAAATATTTTCCCGTTCATCTAACGCGATGGATTGCATCAGCATTTCTGAACGTTTTGATTCGGCAGTCAGTGTTAGATAACTTTCTTTAAATCTCAATTCTGGTTTAAGAATAGAGTGAGTGGTTATCAGAAACAGATTGTTATCTTTACCATTCAGATAGTACATGGAGTTGTATTCATTGCGGGTGCCCCACAAAATCTCCATATAATTGGAAAGGCGTTGTGCCAACTCTACACTTGCAGTGCTGTGGTGACCAAAAATAATCGTGTCGATAGTTTGATAACGATTCTCAAGCCAGTAAACATCAGGTCGTAGCTTCATCGGTGTGACGAGTTCTGGTGGTTTAAAAGATGAGCTATTGGCTTGTTTAAAGATAGAATTAGCGTGGTAACGATAATCTTCTATCTGTAATACTATTTTGGTTGCAACACTATTTAGCGCATATTTTTTCCCCATTAGCCAGGCATTGAAGTAGTTATAGCTGTATAAAAACAGGGAAACAAAAAGCAGAATAATGAACAGACCGTAGTAACGGTTTATGGTTGATGAATTAATAGAAAATTGTTTGTTATACATTCGTTGAGTAAAAGCCTTAATAATTGCTTGGCTGTTTAGCGAGCTCGTTAAATTGGTGAATCTTATGATTCGATCTATTTAGGCTAATTTTAGCAGGATCAGGGCTGAAAAGGATATTATAGATTGAGGATTGAGCGAATAGTAAAGAAATTACAGAATTTTTACGATAGAGACTAGACATATTATCATGTTAGGCGCATAATTTCGCGCCATGGAAGGATGGCCGAGCGGTCGAAGGCAGCGGTCTTGAAAACCGCCGATGGGAAACCATCCTAGAGTTCGAATCTCTATCCTTCCGCCAAATAATGACCCCATGCATCTTCTTGCATGGGGTTTTTTCATTTCCATATGCCATTCAGATAATAATTAATCCATTTTCATAGCCATAAGGTGACCATTCATAGAGGCACTAGGCACTGCTATCGGCGTGCGGGCTGGAATAGCGTTCTCATGAAACTGGAATACAAAGCCGCAGCGGCGGGGGTCAAACTGGATCTGTGGTTCGCCAGTTCGAAAACCTGCCATTGCTGCGGTCACAAAGTGCCGGAAATGTCGCTGCCTAAGCGGATCTGGAATGCCCGGTTTGTCATGTCGAACATGACCGCGATATCAATGCGGCGATCAACAGGCTGTAACTGCCCAGTCGGCCATTCTTTCCTTTGCCAACGTTTCAAATTCCAGTCGCCGGGAGTATAAGTTGGAATGGTGTGGGTCACCCCGGTCACATCGTTCGCTATGCTCCCAGGGATTCGCTCCCTTGCCGTCGCGATGCATCTTGAAATCCATAGGGTATAAAAAATTAAACTTTTTTAATCGGCTTTGAACAGCATAGTTACAGCGGTTACGAACATAATGACAGCCGCACCTTTAAATAAAATCCGTTGTGCCCGTTGGCTTGATAACAGATGTCGAATACTGAGAGCGCCGAGAATAAATACCGTTCCTACGCTGAATAAGACAAAAACCGTCAGTGGTACTAACATGAATCCCCAGTTTTGCAACGAGATAGATTCCATATTAATCACCAAAGGTAATAGTGCGAGATAGAAAGCGATCGTTTTAGGGTTACTTAACGTTAGAGTGAGACCAGATAACCAGGCCGCCGCCAACTCCTTTTTCTTAATGGGTTGGTCTTCACCAATGGGTTGATGATCGGCAAACCAGAACTGCCACGCCAGATAACCCAAATATAATGCGGCACCCCATCTCACCACAACAAATAAGGTGTCAAAACTGTTCGCGATAATGGACAAGCCAAAAACAGCAAAGGATAAATAAGTGAGATCACCAATAATCAGGCCAAACAACACACTAAATCCCGCTAACGCGCCACTACTCACACTTCTGGCGACCAATGCTGCTATTCCTGGGCCTGGTATCGCCGCAGCAACAGTCAGTGCTGCGGTATAGGTTACTATTTGGGACACTTCTAGCATATCTTTCCTCTCAAAATAACACTTTGAAGTAACAGAACATAAAAATGTCACTTGCGTATGCAAGTGACAAATAGGGCTCTTTATAGACAATAACGACATTTTTCTAATACTGAACGTCTTAAGTTTGGCATATTTTCATCCAAAATAATTAAGACATTTTTATTAGTTGTCGAATGACTTCCCGAGAAAATACCATATCTTGAACGGCCAAACCAACGGATTGAAAGATAGTCACACCCTGATCGCACAAATTGGAATGAGATTGAGAAACGGTACCAATTTCTATCCCAATGTCTGACCCGCTAAGAATACCTTTCTCCCTTGCCTTAATAACAGATTGAGAGGCGGCAAGTACCGATTCATTGGAATCAGTAAATAGGGTTGTATTGCTATACATATCTTCGCTGAGTTCTTGGAATCCCAGTGCCGAAGCGCCAATGGCATTGACATGACATTTACCCGGTAGCTCTTTTCTACTGAGTATAGGGTCACGCGATGCCGTAGTTGTGCAAATGATGTCACTATTGAGTACAGCCTCAGCAGGTGAGGCTTTGATCGAAATAGGAAGATTGAGTGTTTTATCACACCATGTGACAAACTCACGGCATCTTTCTGCATTACGACCCCATAAAGTGACTTCTCTAATCGGGCGTACATATAACATGGCTTGCAAATGTGCTTTTGCTTGTAAACCCGTGCCAAGTATCGCTAACCGGCTAGCATCTTTTGCGGCGAGAAGGTGGGTTGCATAAGCAGAAGCGGCGGCGGTGCGGATTTCTGTGATAGCGCCGGCATCCACCGCGGCAATCCCTGAAACACCTGGCTCGTCGTAAACCAGCACACTACCGATGTGTGAAGGTTTATCGCTATTGCTTTGAAACCTCACTACCACCGACTTTAACCCAAACCCTTTATATGGCCCCTCCTTAATATAAATCGGCATGGTGCCCATTAAGCCGTCTTCACCTTTAACAATATTGCGCAAAGGTTGCTCTACTTTTCTTTCCGATTGCAATTTAAATGCTATTTCACTTAGCTTAAGACTAAGTTCCATCGTCAAATAACGCGCAACGGTTTCTTTATCGACATAAAGCATATTGATGCCTTTCAAGATCAGTTAAAGGTTGTCCAGCTTGAATTTATCATCAATCTCGGTTCCGGCAATGCTATTGAGAATTGTCGACATATTCTTTTGAGAAACCCCTAACACAACATCCAGCATATTCTCTTTGCTGAAACCACGGCTTAGGAATAGATCAATAGCACTTCTTTTCAATTGTCCCCGGCAGTAAATAACCTCGATGGTAAATTCACGTAGTGCCAATAATCGTGGGGAGAGATCGTCGGTTTTTTCAATCAATGCTTTAACTATTTTTTTGTCCACACCATTATGAATTGCAATATAGCCGTGTGCCTGAATCGTGTAATGACAACCATTTTCTACTCCGGTTGTAATCCACACAACAGCTTTTTCCTCTTCATTCAGTGAACTATCAATAAATAGGTCGTGTGCTCGTTGGTAAGCGGCTAATAGTGAAGGAGATTCTGACATATAACCACTTTGGTTAGGTATCCAGCCGAAATCATTAATAGAACTTTGAAGTAATTTTTTACTTTTTTCAGGTGTGGTAGTAATGGTGTGTAGAGTAAGTAAAGACATAATGACCTCTGTATATTGAAATCCATTGGGTATATACCCGTCATCTTTCAAGTTGCCTCTTTGTTGGCTGCACTCACTCACCCCGGTCACATAGTTATCTATGCTCCTGGGGATTCGCTCCCTTGCCGTCGCGATCCATCTTGAAATCCATTGGGTATATATATTTGCCTATTTTAAAGCAACATTAGCTTTTATGCGGCTGTAAATACTGACCAAAGCATTTGAATTGGTCGAATATGAGAAATAAATTTTAAATTGTGTAATTTTGCTGCCACTTCTGTCGTGAGTGCGGCATCTACCTCTGAATTAGCGACTGCTTTTGCGGCTGAACTGGTTGAGTCTTTAAAAATGATATCTGCAATTTTTAGATTATCAGGCAACAACTCTGGGATTAAAGCCTTTGGTGCCGGATGGGTTGCAATGACGATATTATCTGTAGTTAATTCATCACGAATAGCAATACCATAATTAGGCGTGTAATTTAAAAATGCGGATGACAAGTTAAACCTGTTATCCATATAAAACTCACTGATATTGTAATAAGCATTGGCGACTACCAATGCCTGACAGTTATTTAAAATAATTTGATTACTTGCTTCTTCATAAGTATTACATAAAACAACCTGGTAGCTTTTGGCGACTTTATTTTTAATGGCAAATTCACCAAAACGAATAGCGGATTGTTCGCTACTTGTACCTGATGGGCCTAAGGTAGCAATATTTAGAACATCAAATGTATCTTTGTTGAAACTAAAAAAAACACATTCCATGATGTCTCTCCTGGAATTACACTAATAAACCGGATTTAACCAATGTGAAAACTTATCTATTCTACCTCTAATTATTTCTTGATAATCTTTGGCAATAACATTGGCTATAGAATCTTCTTTTTGTATATATGACACATTATCTATTTGTGACACAATTGATATTTCAAGGCCAGTGCCTGTTAAAAAACAGCCATCTGCTTCATAGAGATCCTTTTGTTGAATTTCTGACTCGATACAGGGAATATTGCGGAATTTACAAATATCGAAAACAGATTGTCTGGTTATTCCATTGAGAATGCCAGCGCTAAGCGATGGTGTAATAACGCAATTATCTTTTACAATAAAAACATTTGATGTACTTGCTTCTGCACACATGCCTTGTTCATTCAACATGATAGCATCATCAAATCCGTTTTCTTTGGCATCTTCATGAGCAAGTGCGGAATTAACATAAGTGCCGGTAATTTTGGCAGATGATGGAATTGCCGCATTTGATACACGTCGCCATTTTGAAATAAGACATTTAAACGCTGTTTTTTTGGCATAAGCGCCCATAGGTAAAGCGTTAATACAGAGGGTTGAATTTACACCACTTAGCTTAACGCCAAATTTCTCACCCGGCATTAACGACTTTTTAAGCGCTAATGGCCTGATATAAATATCTTGTTTGAAACCATTTTTAATGATGATGTTTTTAGTAATATCGGTTAACTCCTGACTGGTATAGGGCAATTCAATTTTTAATGTTTTAGCTGATTGAATTAACCGTTCATAGTGCTCATGCACTCTAAATAGATTAAGTTGGTTATTGTCTTGATCCCAATAAGCCCGGATTCCCTCAAATGTACCGGTGCCATAATTTAACGCTTGTGTATTGGCAAGAAAGGTCGCATTGCTAAAATTGAGATATTCCCCGTCTAGAAATACGATCCAATCTTTATTAACTGGGCTAACGATATTGTTTATCATTTAGTTGCCCTCTTGTTCATGATTTCTAAAGCCGAATGTCGCTCAATATTGTTGGTATCATCTCTCAGATCATGGATTCGTGCTGCTTTCCAACTTACCATTGCTGCGGTTCCAATAAGTCCACCGACATCTCCGACATGGATGTCAACATTCATATTGAATTTAGATTCCATTTTTTGCTTTATCTTATTAATGAGTGATGCATCATTTAATTCGTCACTCGGCTCTAAAGTGATCTTGAGCTCATCTGTACCGGCTGTGTTGTTGATTTCAATAAAGTATTCAAAACAATATTCGAGTTCTTCAAAGATGGCATTTTCAATATCAAAAGCATACACATTGGCATTGTTTAATAGTAATACATCTTTTACTCGGCCGATGGGTTCTATTTCCCATTGATTTAAGCCTATTGCTTTACACCGAACCATATCCCCTGTTTTGTATCGAATCAGAGGTTTATTCCCTTTATATAAATGGGTAATCACTAATTCACCAGCAACGTGATTATCACCAACATTGAGTTTTTGCTGAGTAAAAGGACAAATGAGTTCGTAATAATTGTTGTATGGAATAGTAATAAGTTTATTGGTATTGTCACAAGCCGCCAGAATTGACGTTTCTTGTGAGGCATACATACAGTTGTAAATTTTAGCGCCCCAATTCCGAGATAAGTTTCTTAATCTATTGGGGGTAATAAGTTCGCCAAGCACCAAAATGATCTCGATACCTAATTCTTTTGCATCACATGCATTGTTCCGACAATATTTTAGCAACTCAGCGGCGACCGCAGGTGTGCAAACTAAAGCAGTTATTTTGAGGTCTTGTATCAGCCTGAGTACTCTGTGCATACCAACAACGGGCGAACGAGGCCACATTTTGATAACGGTATGCCCTAAACTGCGAAATACATCTTCAAATGTATCTCCAGTGGAGTGCAATTCCGTTGGACCCATCACGCCAATAATGTGTTGTTTGCCTTCTTGATTGAAAATAGACTCATATTGCAGAGTCAGAAAACTGTTATTGACTAAAGAGTCTATTTCATTGCGAGGACAAGGTGTTGATGGCCCAGTCGTCCCTGTGGTTTCATAATATATCCAAGCGTTACTTAGGTTATCTGAAGATATCGTGTTTCCCGCCTTACTTAGATCTGATTTTGTAGTAAAGGGAAGTTTTTCAATCAATGAGGATAAATTTTCATCATCATTTGGGTTTATTGCGTCTAGACGATCTTGATAGAAAGCTGACCCATTTTTCGTATAATTTATGATTTCTTTTAATTTTTCGTATTGTATTTTTTCCAATGCAGAGATATTTATCTCGCCAGACAGATATTTTTTTAACTCGGTAAGGTATTTCATACCTAATTCATGAAGTTCATTTCTAAAAATGGAATACATATATATTACCTGGTTATTTATAAAGTGGTAAGTTACCAGTGATTTTATTGATATCTTTCTTTGGTCCAACTATGCCAATGCCAGATAACTTCAATTCATCCGAATGTTCAGCAGATAATTTTCCTTCGTATTCCTCATATGTTCTGCATGATTGCGCTAAACAGGAGAAAGGACTCAATTTAAAATTATCGTTAGATTTTAATTCATTATGAATAGCGGTCAGTACATCATGACTTGCTTTCAAAACAGGCAAAGGCGTTTTAATGACACCGGGATAACAAATGCTATCTTGACTAAAGACATCGTGTCCTACAATCCCGTTGATATTTCTACCAATTGAAACACTAATGACGCTCAGTGCATTCATGGCTAACCCAAGTGGCAGACTATCAGCGATAACGACGACACTTTTATGTAGGTTTTCGTCAAATTCCATACGACTTTCCTATTAACTGAGTGAAATTTATCAACTTATTTATATCGATAATAATATCCGAGACTGTCCATGTACTTATTTCTTTCCATAGCACCACGCCTTTTATATGATCGGGATGATGCATGTATATGTCCAAGTCTTCGTAACTTTCAAAGTAACCAATTAAACTAAAGTCAACTGATTGCTTTCTGTCTACCGTACTTCGACCACAAAACCATCCTTTTATTTCACTTATCTCATTTATATGATTTAACGTCACCTTCTCTGCTAATATAGCCTTTTCACTATCCCAGCTTATTCCATCCTTGAAGGTAAATAAGACTTGATGTGCAATTAAGTTATTTTTGCCCAACATAATTTACCTCATAATTAATGATTTTAAGTTATAATAACATGTAGAAACGATCTGATTTATACCTAATATTAGCGCATGCCTGATTTAGTTTTTTTGATTTGCGTCTAATTTAAATAGCACATTGCATTTATAGCAGTCAACTATTTCCCTATGGTAATAATTTAAAAAAGAGTGGGAATATTGTGGTTCTGACAATGATAAGAAAGCTGTTATGGCTTGCCTTTGGCTTATAAAAAACAAGCTCAATTTGATTGCGCTTACGCCTTGAAAATATGTTTTGTCGTCTTGTGTTCTATCGTATTTTGAGTATTTGTTTTTTAACATGTTAACCGATCCTTATATTGTTTGGAGATAGGTTATTTTGGATACTTTATCTTCCACTGCCACCAGGCGATCAGGCTATTTTACGATCAATGGCTATTTTCTAATAGGTAACAGAGATAATAAAACATTTCGTTGTCATTTCTGATTTGTCAGTAAATAGCCAGTTTTTTGATGTTGAAAATAACTCGCTCATCGGCTGTATCATTCAAGCCATGGTATGTCGTTGAGCATGTCACTCATGATGAGTGTTGTGGTGATATTTTTAAATCATCTATCATTTATGCTTGATTGTTTGCAATAGGTTGTAATATACTGCGCTCGCTTTCGGGGGCTAGCCCTGAAACACGCCGGCTTAGCTCAGTTGGTAGAGCAACTGACTTGTAATCAGTAGGTCACCAGTTCGACTCCGGTAGCCGGCACCAAATCAAATAGGAAGCCGTTATCTTTTCAGAAGATGACGGCTTTTTTCTTGCTTGATAGTAGATGCTGCTGTTTATACCCGTCATCTTTCAAGTTGCCTCTTTGTTGGCTGCGCTCGCTCACCCCGGTCACATCGTTATCTATGCTCCCGGGGATTCACTCCCTTGCCGTCGCGATGCATCTTGAAATCCATAGGGTATATATATCCAGTTAATTCTGCTATTTTCCAGTACAATTTCCCGCAAAAACGAGTTTTTGAATTCATGGCATGGTTAAATTTACTGTCAGGCTGGTCGAAATAAAACCATGTAACTAGAAATATAGGATGGCAAATTTTTAGATAATACGGATTTATTTTCACTAGTAAAAACTAACAGAGAAAAATATTAGCATTTGGGATATCTGTTTTCCAGACATGAAAAAATATTTGCTATAGATGTGTATCCATCTATTCGTCTGGCGAGAGCTGAAAATAAAATGGGATAGGGTGAGTAGGAAATAGCATAGGTTTAAAAATCACATTGGTTAGAAGCGGATATATCTGACAGTGTTAAAACTTTTCACGTAGATATTTACCTGATAATCGGTAATTTATCGTTAGCAACATTAATTCTGTGGATATCTTAAATTTTTTGCCTGACCTGCTGGCGATATTTCGAATAGGGTTGTTGCGATCTCACATTTGTACCAGTTTCGTTGTCCATCACCCTGTAAACAGGCCGATTTCTGTGTCTTCGGCATAAGTGTGGATACCATTCTTAATCGGCATTTTATGACGGATTTCAACGTCGATCAAAAATATTTTTTACACTCAAATATCCATGAGATAAAAAATTTGTGCTATTTTTTATTTAATGAATTTTTTATCTCATAATAAAAAGGGGGTGTTATGTTGCTTGAAAACTTTTGATAAATAATAAAGAACATGCGAGTTGCTTTAGATGCTAAGCGTTTTAAAGGAAGGTACATTAGAGGATTAAATGAAGATTATAAATTTGTATAATAAATACGTAGATGAGGAAGAGAAGCACTTTATGATCATCCGTATTAATAACGATATTTATGTGTTTTCCTCTGAAACTAAGCTTGGTCAAGAATAGGGGTTATTTACTATTTGTATTTAATAGACTAAGTAAACAGGTGTATTTAAATGATGTAGTTACGTAACAGAGAAACACAAAAATAGAGAATGAGAAATTTGTTATAATGCCGAATGCATGGATGCATGAGACCATCATGAAAATAATTTTTACTACTATTTGTTACTAAAAGTTAAGGTCAAAATATATGCGCAATATTCAACAAGTTTTAGAGTGTTGGGGCGGTTGGGTTGATGATGCCACTGGTATTAATTGGCCACCGATCGCTGCTGGATTTAAAGGTCTGATTGCGTCAACTCGTTCATTACGTCCTTCCTGCTGTGATAACGATGGCTTGATCATTGATGCTTGTATCGCAAAGTTGCAGACGGTAGGTAAATCTGAAGAAATTGAAGTTTTATTTATGTACTACGCTTTAAGGCTTTCCAAACGGTCCATCGCGCGTTTAATTAAAGTACCTGATATTGAAGTACGTTCCCGGTTGCAAAAGGGAGAAAGTTTTGTCCAGGGATGTTTGGCTATGCTTGATATTAAGTTAGAAATGGATGATGAAATACAAAAACACAAAAAGCTTGCGCGTACGCAAAAAGCTATGGTAGTGTACTAATCAGTTAAAGTTGCGAATAAGCCCCGATAGAAATGAGCTATAGAAATAAACTATAGAAATATCGGGGCTTTTTTCATTCCGATATTGCAGGTAATGGGGGAAATTAGGATTTAAGCCATCAAATTCAATTTAAAAAATTCCTGTTATCCAATGAACTCTATTTATACCCTATGGATTTCAAGATGCATCGCGGCGGCAAGGGAGCGAATCCCCGGGAGCATAGCAAACTATGTGACCGGGGTGAGTGAGTGCAGCCAACAAAGAGGCAACTTGAAAGATGACGGGTATAGTACGAGTGAACTTTAAGTATCTTCTATTGTACTCTGATAAATAAGTGAAAATTTAAATCATTATTGTCGAAGGCCGCACTGTGTTGCGGCCTTTTTCGTATTTGCCGTCGCGAATCGCTTACACATATTTTTTACCTTTTTCGCGGTCGGTATCCCTATTAAATCAATCATAACTCGGTGTTGAAAACTAAGAACTAGTCCTCAATGCAGGGCTTGGTTTACCCATGGCACAGGGTGAGTTATTGCTGTTTGATGGAGGTATTTTTGATGAGCAACGGTAGTGATAAAGCGGGTTGGTTAACACCTACCACGCCTGGGCCTGAGTACGATGATGAGCTGGAAAATATATTAAGTCGTTGGCTAGGAGGTGTTTCTGGTTTGCCTGACGATAACGTGCGTTCTCGATGGACATCAGCACACCTGCCCCAGTTACCGGTAGATGATGACAGGTGTGATTTTGACATTACGGATTTTATTTCGGATGCCTCGCCTGCTTTTGAGAACCAGACTGATGAAGGAACCAAATTATGGCGTCATGAGGAAATTGTGTGCTTGATTTCCTTTTATGGCCCGAACAGCCAGCGGTACGGTGCCCGTTTTCGTGATGGCGTGGCGGTCAGTCAGAACAATGACGAATTAGAACGTTTCGGTCTTTCAGTCGACAAACTCAGCTGGCTGACTTCGTTACCGGAACTTATCAATAACCAGAGGGTGCGTCGTTATGACATGACGATCACCTTGCGGCGAAAAGTGGTGCGTGAATACGGTGTTAAATCACTGGTGGAAGCGCCTGTCAAATTCTTAGGAGATTAAATTATGCAGGGTTTACCTGTTTCAAACATTATCAATGTCACGTTGAATATGGCTCCTCATGCGGCTCAATCCCGGAACTTTGGGGCGTTACTGATCATCGGTGCAAGTAACGTGATCAACCCTCATGAACGTTTACGCCGGTATTCGGATATCGATGGTGTCGGTGCTGATTTTGGGCTGAGTTCACCAGAGTATCAGGCCGCGGCGCTTTATTATTCCCAGTCACCCCGTCCGGTTGATTTATATATTGGTCGGTGGGCTAAGGACAATGTGGTCTCCTCTTTACAAGGGGCGGTATTGACTAAACAGCAGCAAATGATGAGCAAATTTATTGCTGTCACCGATGGCTCTTTTAAATTGACGATTAACGGTAAAGAAACGGTATACAGCGGCGTCGATTTGAGTAAAGAGGCCAATCTTAATGGTGTGGCCCAACGGATAGCAGATAAGTTAAAAGATTGTTCAGTCGCATATGATAGTTCTTCTTCGCGTTTCGCTATTATGCCGAATTCTGTCGATGCGGTTGGCTATGTTTCACCGGCAACGACGGGAACTTATATTGGTGATTTATTAAAGCTGGACGAAATATCGGGAGCTACCGCTATCGAATCTACCAAAGCAGAAACCATTGCTGAGGCGGTGGCGGCACTGGGATCGGTATCCAGTGGCTGGTATGGGTTGGTTATCGCTGATGACTCTCTGACGGATAAAGATATTCTCTCTGTTGCTGATTACATTGAATCCGCATCTGTTCCCCGCATCTATGGACATACAGCGCAAAAAGCGGATGTCTTGGATGCTGATGTTAAAACTGATATCGGCTCAAAATTAAAAGAGAGAAACTATCAACGCACACTTTGGCAATATTCAACCGGTAAATCCTACACGGTTGCTTCGCTGTTGGGCCGTATGTTTACCGTCAATTTCAACGGCAATAACACCACTATCACCTTGAAATTTAAACAAGAGCCCGCGGTAACCGCAGAAAACCTCACCGCAACGCAAGCCAATGTGTTGAAAAGGATGAATGGCAACGTTTTTGTTAAATACAGCAATGATACGGCCATTATTCAGGAAGGTGTCATGGTGAATGGGGATTTCATTGATGAGCGCCACGGTCTGGATTGGTTGCAGAACTACGTTCAGAACAATCTTTATAACCTGCTTTACACCAGTACCAGCAAGATCCCACAGACTGATGAAGGTGTCACACGATTAATCACCAATGTTGAACAGTCACTGGCGCAAGCGGCGACAAATGGATTAATCGCTCATGGTGTATGGGGTGGCGATCCGATTGGTGCGTTGGATACGGGCGCAACATTAACCAAAGGTTACTACGTTTACGCACCGCCAATTGCGACACAGGCACAGGCTGATAGAGAAGCACGAAAAGCACCGGTTATTCAGTGTGCAATCAAATTAGCCGGTGCTGTCCACTACGCTGATGTCATCATTAATGTAAACAGATAAGGGTTGAAAATGGCTACATATTCTTTTCTTGATGTTTCCGCTTCTATTACCGGAGTTGGCGGCTCTTTTGATCTTGGTAACGGTGCCGCGCTCTCTGATGAGGGAATTACCGTCACCATGTCGGAGAGTAAAAACACCATGACCACCGGTGCAGACGGAGAAGTCATGCATTCATTGCATGCAACCAAGTCTGGAACTATCACCGTTAATTTACTTAAGACGAGCCCGGTAAACGCTAAATTGAACGCGATGCTCAGCACACAATCGCTTTCATCAGCGGCATGGGGTAATAACGTGATTGTTATTCGCAATAAACAAAGTAATGACATTGCTGTTGCTCGCTCTGTCGCCTTTCAGAAACAACCGGATTTGCAGAATAACAAAGCAGGCGGTACCGTTTCTTGGGTATTTGATTGCGGAAAAATCGACATCATGTTAGGCACATTCTAACCAGCTTACTTCACAACCATTTAAATCACCTTTAAATTTGCCGCAGCATTTGTCTCTATTTTTACGTCGGACTTATGCTGCGGTAGTTTGAGCGAGCTTGAGGATAAGTGATCATGGAATTTGAAATTGATGGCAAAAAATATCGCAGTGGTAAATTGAACGCTTTTCAGCAACAAGATTTAGCGGTGGCTTTGGCTCCGGCTATTCCGGCACTTGGACCGCTGATGAAAAAGATGGTGACAGCTAAAAATGATGATGGAGTAACGGGTTTTGAAGAAGTGCTCCCTTATTTGGTGGAATCCATCAATGCATTAGGAAAATCCAACCGACATGAAATTAATGATATTTGCTTATCAGTGGTTTCTCGTGAACAGAATGGTATCTGGAACCGGATTTATGAACCTGATGGACAGGTATTGATGTTCGATGACATCAACGGCTTCGAACTGTTGAAAATTGTCGGATTTATTATTCGAGACGCATTGGGAAATTTTTTTCCCGCCCCATTAGAGAGTGCAGTGTAATCTCAGGACAAGCCAATTTAAATTTTGAAACCCTCCCGAAAGGGCGTGATTATCTGTTACGCCCGGTCATTGCGGGCATGTGCCGTTATGAATCATTGAAAAACAGCGTTCTTGATCTAGCTGATATTGCATTGATGAATGATGCCCTTGATGTTAAATCGGAAAATGAGGCCATGATAGAGAGGTGGCGAAATGAGCAATGACGTTGAAACAACTAAAGATTTCCTGATATCGCTGAGGTTTGATGTTGATGAAGTGGAACAGCGTAAATTTATGGCTGTTATCACCGAAGTCACGTCTGGCATTCTCAAAATGAGGGCGGAAATTGAAAACGCAACATTAGTTGTGGCCAGTTTTATCACCCAAATAGCTGACGGATTGGATAAGTTATACGGTAAGTTGCAAGAAACAGACGCAGTGGTTGAAAAAATTAAATCTATCAATGAGGAAAGCGTCCGTCGAGCGGTGGGAGGTGTAGAGAGATTTCTGCCGAGCATTAATGTTCAATCCCATGATACAAATGGTCGCCATTTTAATACTGCCTCCTTGGTCGCATCGATGGATGAGCAGTTATTAAAAGCAACAACGGATTGTGCTAATCAAAATACCAGCATACTTGATAGTGATGACATATTTAATGCTATTGAGGAATTAGTTAAATGGTTAGACAAAGGAGAAATTTCTGCGAAAGGTTTATTGGCGACATTGAATGAATTATGGAAATTTACAGGAAGAAAAATTGTCCTGGGTGTATTATTTGATTTTAATAGTCGGTTAAATGCCTTACAGGAAGAAGCAAAGAAAAATCACGAAACAGTGGCTGAAACATTATCACGGCGGAAAAGAGAGTATGACAAAAATAAAAAACCACTTATAACATATGATCAACTCGATAATTGGATGTCAACACATGGGATTTATATTGCTTCTGACTTGACTCCATTTTTCAGTAAAGATAAATATGAAAAATACCAAGAACAAATTGATGGTAAGAAAACGATAATCCACAAAGAATACAGCCAAAAAGTTGCTGATATTTCCAGTAAAGTATCAGAACGATCAAGTAAAACGAAAAAGAAGCGAAAGAATAGGCAATTAAATAAAGATCATCTTAAGGATGACATTGTTGAACATCACGATGTGCCTAAGGAATTAAATATTCCAGTTAATCAACCAACGAATATTTTTAATAGTGAGCTTACAGCAGCAAAGCTAAAAAAATTAAAATCTTCGCGAGGAGTACGGAATAACAATCCATTAAATATGAACTTTGCACATCAGACCGGGGCAGTACTTGAAGATAATCCAAAACCCAGATTTGCTCAGTATCCAGATGCATTCAGTGGATTAAAAGGTACAGCTCATCAGTTGATGCGTTATTTTCGTGGTAAAACTACAGGAACAAAGCTACAGACTATTGCGAGTATTGTCCCGACATGGGCACCAAAGAAAGATCATAATAAAACCAAACAGTACATTACCAATGTGTCTAAAATGATGGGAGTTTCTAAGGATACGTTCCTTGATCTCACTGATCCTGATGTGATGCAACGGCTGATTGATAGCATGATGATAGAGGAAAGTGGTGGTAATCCCTATTCACCAGAATTTATCAGGAAGGCGATTATGGCAGAGCTACAGCCAGCGAATAAAGCGCCAAAGCAGGCTGGACATTTAAATCATGTAGCTCATTATTTGCAGAATATTTCCATTGATCACCGAATGATCAATGGTGCGGTGACCAATATCAACAGTATGATGAATCATCAGGAATTGACTCCTGCTTTATTACATCGTGCGCCAATATCTGCCAGCAATAATATGCCGGGAATAGGAGAAGTAAATTATCATATTGAAGTCAACGGTGTTGAATCTCCTAGAGAAGCGGCAAGATTGACCGGAGAAACGGTAGAACGCACTCACAGTATGCTCCTTCGAAATATGCAAACACAGGTGAGATAACAATGGATATATTATCAGTCATGTTTTCTCAGCAAAAGAGAAAAATAGGTGTTATTGTACCGAGTGTCGTTATTTCAGAAACCCATACCGATGTATCGAATATCACCGATCATCCGGTCCAGCAGGGGGTGACATTCAGTGATCATGCTTATGACAGCCCATCGGAAGTAAGAATGGATTTAGGTTTTGCCGGTGGAGGTTCGCTGCTTGATGTTATTGATACGACAAAAGTATTTGATATTTCTACCGGGCTGAGCCTTGGAACCAGTCCGCGTGATATATATCAACAGTTACTTGACCTGAGGGCATCACATAAACCGTTTGATGTCGTAACGGGAAAGCGATTATATAAAAATATGTTGATTAAAGATATCAGTGTCACAACAGATAGAACCAGTGAAAATGTTTTATCGGTGGCTTTAAACCTGCGTGAAATTGTTATTGTTGAAACATCACCGAATAAGGCCGCGCCGGCGGAAAATATGAAAAATCCTGAAGATACAGCACCTGTCATTAATATGGGAGCTAAAGTCACGGTGAAGCCATCAATGCCAAAAATTATTCTTGATTTTATTATAGAGCGAGGTAAGAAATGGCTAGGGTTGTAGAAATTCCTTTATCACCGCAAAATCAGCAATTCGACATTCAGCTCAATGGCATTAACTATAAAATGAGATTAATGTGGCGTGATATCGCGGGTTGGATTTTGGATATTATGACGCCGGACAGTGAATTTATCGTTACAGGTTTGCCGTTGGTTTTTGGGGTTGACTTACTGGAACAATATCGCCATCTTGGTTTTAACGGCTCATTAATTTTTTATGGTGATATAAATCAGGAGAAACCTTTCAGGAATAATCTTGGTAAAGAGGACAGGTTATACTTTGTAATAAGTTAACTTGATGGGGGTAAGGGAAAGATATTTTTAATAATTTATTACATACGCCGCTTAATTGCGGTTCTTTTATTTCTATTAATTAGGTGAATTATGTCAAAACAATGGATAAGAGAATGCCACCTTATCGTTGTAGACAAAGATGGCGAAAAAGTAAATTTATCAGACCTGAAAATCACATTTAACATTAGCAGAACGGAATCTTCCAATCCTGCTAGCGGTATTTTTACTCTATATAACCTCAATAACGAAACCAGTAATAAATTACGTAAAAATGAATTTAAAAAAATTAAATTTGTGGCGGGTTACAAGGAGAACTCAGGACAAATATTCTCAGGCCAAATTCAGTACACGTATGTAAAAAGAGACAACGCAACGGATACTTGTGTTGTGATTCATGCAGCGGACGGGGATGAAGCACACAATTACGCGACTGTGAATACCACCATTGCGGCTGGATATTCGCAAGCAGATTTAGATCATTTGCTAATGCGTGATATTGCCAAATATGGCATTACCGCCGGTCTACGCCCTGAATTCAGTAAATCAGCATCACCCAGGGGAAAAGTACTTTTTGGCATGCACCGCAATGAAGTTTCTAATTTGGCAAAACAATGTGATGCTAATTGGCGCTATGAAGATAACAAACTACATATTGTACCCAAAAATAAATACTTAACTGAAGCCATTGTCCTGACTTCAAAGACAGGTCTTATTGGTATGCCTGAACAAACTATTGGTTCAGGTATTAACGTTACATGCTTAATTAACCCGAATATCCGCCCCGGGACATTAATCCGACTGGATAACCGCTCAATCAAACCAGTTGATCCGGCGACTAAACAAGCTGCTCAATCTGGCGATCATAAGGATGCAAAAGCACAACCGGCAACGTTGGACGCTGATGGTGATTACATTGTCTTCAATGTGGAGTACTCCGGCGATACCCGCGAAACGGAGTGGTACATGACAATAATGTGTATCGCCAAGAGCGATCATACTTTGCTGAATCAATCAACTCGCAATAAGGATAAGGCAGAGAGCGAATGATAAATACTGACGAACGACTCAATAGACCCGAAGCGGTCTTTTTTGCTATGCAAGAAGTCATTAGCGCCGGATTGTATGTCTCCTTGCCTTGCATTATTCAATCATTTAATGCTGATGCGGTAACCATCACCGCGCAACCGGCCATCAGATGGAAAATCAGGCAAAGAGACGGGGAACTGGAATCGGTATCCTTGCCACTATTAGTGGATGTGCCGGTTATATTCCCAAGGGGAGGTGGCGTGACGTTAACCTTCCCGGTAAGAGCCGGTGATGAATGCTTAGTCGTATTTGCTGATCGTTGCATCGATTATTGGTGGCAATCTGGCGGTGTACAAGAGCCGGTGGACCCCAGGCAGCATAACCTGTCCGATGGATTTGCGCTTATTGGCCCGCAATCTCAGCAACAAAAAATAGCGAATATCAGCACTCACACCGCGCAACTGAGAAGTGATGATGGCGCGGCGTATATTGAACTTGATCCCAGCAGCCATAACGTCACGATTATCACACCGGCAAAACTTATCGCGACAGCCAATGGCGGTACTGAAATCACTTCACCTGACATCATCCTAAACGGCAACGTCACCATTAACGGCAACTTATCACAGGGCATGGGCGTTGGTGGTGGCACCGCAACCCTGCAAGGCCCGGTCACGGTGAGTCATGATGTGACAGCGGCAGGGATTAGCCTTAAAAACCATGTACATAGTGGTGTGCAATCAGGTGGCGGTAAGACGGGGAAACCTCAATGAGATACAGAAGAGAAATTGACAACGACTATGTATTTGGGCGTGGAGAGGCGGGTTTTCTTATCAACTCACCGGAAGCCGTCGCACAAGCGGTGAAAACGCGCCTGATGTTGCACAGTGGCGAATGGTTTCTTGATAACCGAGAGGGGACAGATTACGACGACGTGTTGGGTAAAGGCACATCGAGTTTTTATGACCTGATTATTAGACAGCGAATACTGCAAACGCCGGGTGTAGAGAACATTACCCAATACCGTAGTGAAAGAAACCCGGAAACAAGAAAAATCACCATTACAGCCACGATAGACACGATTTATGGACAGACAGGAGTAACTGCTGATGTATGAAAGTATTATCAACACCATGTTACCTGCTATTGATAAA
Organism: Photorhabdus sp. HUG-39; assembly: GCF_963878365.1. Classification (NCBI taxonomy): domain Bacteria; kingdom Pseudomonadati; phylum Pseudomonadota; class Gammaproteobacteria; order Enterobacterales; family Morganellaceae; genus Photorhabdus; species Photorhabdus sp. HUG-39. Next base: position 94,550 of record NZ_CAWNWY010000017.1, read on the forward strand.
AACGGGATCAATGCTCCTGATTATCAAACCATCTTGAATAGCTGGAAGACGATATTCAGGGATATTTATGGGGACGATATTTACATTGAATCTGACAGTAAAGACGGTGTTTTTTTATCGCTGATAGCCTACGTTATTCACGGTTGTAACAACGCAACCATTGCTTCCTATAACTCATTTAGCCCGACAACGGCGGTGGGCGAAGGGCTTTCCCGTAATGTCAAAATCAACGGCATCACCAGAAAAAGCGCCAGCAACTCAACAGTGGATATTTTGGTTACTGGTCGAGCAGGCACGGTTATCCGCAACGCTTCTGTCCGGGATGATGCGGGCAACGCTTGGTCACTACCGGATGAAGTGATTATAGATACACACGGGCAGGCTATTGTGACCGCGCTTTGTCAAAAATCGGGTGCGATTGGCGCATTGCCCCACACGGTTAACCAAATTGCTACGCCAACATTGGGCTGGCAAACCGTGACAAACCCGGTTGCGGCGACACTTGGTCGGGGAATTGAAACCGATGTAGAACTGCGAATACGGCAAGCGGTTTCCGTTGCGCTGCCTTCGAGAACCATTATAGATGGACTGATGGGGGCCATTGCCAACCTGCATGGAGTTTCACGTTACCGGGGATATGACAACGACTCGGACAAAACGGATGAGAATGGCATACCTGCCCACAGCATATCGCTTGTCATTGATGGTGGAGACTCGAAAGAGATTGCCCGGACTATCCTGGTGAAGAAAACGCCGGGCATACCGACATTTGGCACCACCTCTGAAACGATTACCGATGATTATGGCAATAAAAAAACGATAAACTTCTATCGCCCTACACTGGTGCCAATTTACGTTGAAATACACATAAAACCCTTTATCGGATATACATCAGATATTGGCAATAATATTCGTAATGAAATATCTAACTATATAAAATCCCTTTATATTGGAGATGGAGTATATGTGACTCGTTTATTTGTACCGGCAAACTTATGCAATAAAAACGGTGGACAGACATATGAAGTATTATCTGTGATAGTGGGAAAATCAGCATCAACGACAGGAACGGCGAACATAGACATAGCATTTAATGAAGCGCCGACGTGCTCACCTGAAAATATTAAAATAGTAACGGTGCTTGAATGAACAGATATATGAAACTAATTCCTGCATATCACATGGAAGGTAAAAAATATGTCAGGATGCTTGAAGCTGTGACTGATATTTTCAACCAGAATGCGCTGACAACAGATTTACTGATTAGCCGTTTTGACCTTGATAAAGCGGTGGGCAAACAGCTTGACATTATTGGAGAATGGGTAGGAAGAAATCGAATGATCCAAACTCCAATTGAATCCTATTACTTCTCCTTTGATATTACTGACTTAGGATTTGATAGTGGTCAATGGAAAGGGCGGTTTGACAGTGATAAAAGTTATATCAAACTGGATGATGATAATTATCGGGTTGTCATTAAAGCTAAAATAGGCGCAAATAACTGGGATGGAACGGCTGAGTCATTTAATAACATCCTGAGTTTTATTCATTCAAATAATGGCCTATCGGTATCTTTTGAAGATAACTTGGATATGTCATTCACAGTAACGATTAAAGGAAAATCAATCAGTACAATTACTAAAGAAATCATCCATCAGGGTTATCTCTCGCTTAAACCTATGGGGATAACGGTTAATTACCATATAGTGGAGGGTTAGAAATGGCTAAAAATGATTTTAAAGCATTTGCCATTGGTGAAAACGCGAATACTTTGTCACAAGAAGAATATGAAAGTTCAGATTTTATTGGGGAGGGTTTTAAATCGGGAATAGCGAGGAGTGAGCGCTTAAATAAAGTTTGGCGCCAATCTTCGGTTATAGCCGCGGTGATAGGGAAATATATTGCGGAAAAAACCGGGGAAGACGTTATGGATGATGGAGACCTGGAGAAACTCGTAGCGCAATTGGATTTAGCATTAAAACATAAAATTACTACGGAAATCCCTGCTGCTTCACTGACGCAGAAAGGCATATCGCAACTCAACAGCGCGACAAATTCTGACAGAGAAGATCAAGCGGCGACACCGAAGTCGGTCCACGATGTTAGAAAAATCGCTGAGAGCAAATTGAGTGGTGTTTCTGATGCCTCATTGACTCAGAAGGGGATTGTACAACTGAGTAATGCAACAAATAGCACAAATGAAACCTTAGCGGCGACGCCAAAGGCAATTAAAGAAGCATATGATTTTGCAAATACAGCAAACGTAGCAGCTAAAAATGCTCATGATGAAGCAAACAGGGCTACAGATAATGCTAATAGCAGATTGGCAAAAAACCAAAATGGAGCAGATATCCCTAATAAAAGTGAGTTTATAAAAAACCTTGGTTTAACAGAAACGGTAGAATTGGCGAAAAGTGCCGTGCCGAACAGCCGGAAAATTAATGGCAAGGTGTTGAGTGGGGATGTCAGTTTGAATGCCGGGGATGTGGGGGCTTTTCCAGATGTTCG